>JAQCND010000130.1 GCA_028274765.1 Bradymonadaceae bacterium | reverse complement strand
ACGCCCCAGAGATGCGTCACGTAGGGCACCCCGCGTGATTTGCGCATCTGATGGCGATGGAGCGAGGAAGCAAACTCGAGAGCGTCGTCGACGCGTTGGCTGTATGTCATGAGTACCGTCCGTGACACACCGGATGAGCGGCGATCGGCTCAGCAGCTCGTCTCCGTCAAGTATCGTGAGAGATCGACATGTCGCGTTCGACGCCAGCATCATAGCTCATGGACCGAAAGCGAGGAAAGCTCCTGCCGATCGGCATCCCCGTCATCGCCGAGGGAGTCGAGGCATCCAAACAGCTCGAGATGCTCGAGCAATTCGACTGTTCAGCCGTCCAGGGATTCCATCTGGCGTCGCCCGAGCCCTTCAGTGGTCTTTTCGAGCGATTGCAACGACGTGTGGAAGACTCGATACTCTGAACCGATTCGCGTCCTCACCGCGTGTGACGATAATACACGCTAAGGGGGACGTTCGGGCAGACGCATACACCAGGAGGGCGACACTCGACGACTTGAAATACGTATCGGGTTGCGCCCTCCGGACGCGTCGACTTCGCTCACCCGCCCTGAGTGGCTCGAATGATCTCGATCTCGTCGTCTGGCGCGACCTCGCGTGCCTCCCATTGACTCTGCGGGACAACTTCGCGTCCAATCGCCACGGCCAGCCCCTCCGTTTGATCGATATCCATCGCGTCGAGTACATCGACAATTCGGTCGATGTCGTCGTCGAACTCTCGTCTCTCACCGTTGATGTGAAGCTCCACGTCGTCTCCTTGGAAATCGATGCGAGGGAATCACTCGTGTCGGGGGACGACTCGCCTCGTATCGGCCGCCCCGAACCGGACCATACGTATAGGAATCGCGACTTTCGATGCCAATCCCGCATCCATGAACGACGAATCGGACGCAAGCATGGGCGAACGCATGGGGTGGGCGGCCCTGCTGCTGTCGGCGAGTATGTTTCTGAGTCGCATTCTCGGATTTCTCCGAGATGCGATCGTCGCCTACCTCCATGGAGCCTCCCCGGCGACCGACGCCTACTACGCAGCTTTCACGCTTCCCGATCTGATGCGCTATTTTCTGGCCGGGGGGACGCTCTCGATCACGTTCATTCCCTTCTTTTCATCTTACGTCACCGAGGGCGACGAGGAGGGGGGATGGCAGCTCTTTTCGAATATCGCCACCATCATGGGGAGCGCGCTGGTGATCTTCATCCTGGCGCTCGAATGGATCGCGCCCTGGGCGATTCCCCGACTCAATCCTGGCTTCGAACCTGGTCGCCAGATCGACCTCGCCATCTGGATGACACGCATCGTCATCCCCGCGCAGATGGCCTTCTACATCGGCGGACTCCTCCAGTCGACGCTCTTCGTCAAGGAGGTCTTCTGGCCCTCGGCGGTGGCGCCGCTGATTTACAACATCTGTATCATTCTCGGCGGAGTCCTGCTCGATCCGTGGCTCGGCATCGGCGGATTTGCCGTCGGTGTGCTCGTCGGTGCCTTCCTGGGGCCGCTCGGTCTCCCGCTCTGGGCCGCCCGACACGAAGTCGAATACACGCCGCAATTCGATCCGACCGATTCGGATTTCAAGTCCTTCGTGGCGTTAACCCTGCCTCTGATGGTGGGGGTCAGTCTGTTGACCGCCGACAAGTGGATTCTGCGGTATTTTGGATCGCACATCGACGGCGCCATCACCTGGCTGAACAACTCCCGCAAACTGATGCTCGTCCTGTTCGCCATCATCGGTCAGGCGGCTGGGCAGGCGGCGCTCCCCTACCTGAGCCGACTCTACAGCGAGGAGCGAGAGACGGAGATGGGTGAGATGCTGGCCGGGAGCCTCCGGCGGGTGGGGTTTTTGGCCGTCATCGGATCCGCCGGCTTGATCATCGCCGCGGAACCGATGGTGTACGTTGTCTTTCGACGCGGTGCGTTCACGGCGGCCGACGCGAGTCAGACGGCTCACATCTTATTTTTCTTTGCACTCGGGCTGATCGGCTGGACGATGCAGTCACTGGCCAATCGGGGCTTTTACGCCCGCAAGGATACGATCACGCCGATGATCATCGGATCGAGTATCGTCGTCGTCGTGCTCCCGCTGTACTACGTTCTCTTCGAACAGTTCGGTCCCGCCGGGCTCGCGGCGACGACGTCGATTGGGATTTCGCTCAACGCCCTCGTCACGCTCGTCGTGTACCGCTACCAGACGAATGAGCTCCCGCTGGCGCCCATCGGTCTCGGGCTCGTCCGCGGCCTTCTCTTTGCGATCGTCGCGACGCTGGCCGCTCAGATGGTCCGCATGGGGGCGAATCGCATCTGGTCGATCAACCTCGATCATCTCGGCCATGCCATTCCACTCCTGGCGTCGATGGGCGCCGCCTTCTTCGGGGCCGCAGGGCTTCTGTCGCTCATCTATCGCCCCCCCGAAATCGAGACCGTCCGAGAGAAAGTGATCGACAAAATCGGCTGGTGACCTCCCACCGATGGCTCGATATTCAGAGTGGCTCGTCGAGCATGTTCGGGCTCTGGGGCGTGCGACCGAAGTAACACTTCATCTCGGGTTCGGGCCATTCCACCATCACGCCCCAGGCCAGCGGGAAGAAGACGATCGACACCGTGACGCCGCAGACGAGGACCAGATCGTAGACTCGGACGCCGGGGCGTCGAGGCATGACGAGCCCGAGTCCGTAAGGGACGATGGTCACTCCCGCCGCGTAGAGCAAGAAGAACCGATGGGTGTGGAAGTACGTGATTTCTTCGAGGCGCTCCCCGATGGCCTCCGGCCCGGTCAGACTCGCCAGGTCGAGTCCGCCGCAGATGACGCCCACGACGATCATGAGTCCGGAGAGTCCGGCGAAAAACCCCCAGCCACGAGGGGCTCGATCGGGGGAAGCCGGTGTCATGGAGATTCTCCGAGGCAGAGGGCGTCGATCGCGCCGACGAGATGAACCAAACGCGTGATCGCGGCCCGGGCGAGCAACGAATTTCCTCGCCCGATGGCAGATCGGAGACGAGCGCAGATGCGAGATAGTCCGAAGCGAGAGGCCCTCTGGGCGTCTATCCGATCATGGAACACGGCCTCGGAGCGCCGGCTCGAGGAGCGAGGCGGGGAGAGCCGAACGCTTACAGCTCGATGTGGACGTCGTGATCGTGGTGCTCGTCGTGGTGATCGTGGTGATGGTCGTGACCGCCGTACTCTCGACAGTCCTCGGCATTGTCGCAGTCGACATCACAATAGCCGTCGGCACACCAGGTTCGGCACTCGTCGGCGTTTTCACAGCCCACTCGACAGTCGCCCTCGTCACAGTGAACCGTACAAGAGCGGGCGTTGCCACAGCCCACCTCGCAGTCGCCGCCATCGCATCGTACTTCGCACACTTCAGAGTTGGCACAGTCGACGTTGCAGTTCCCTCCCTCACAGCGTGTGTCGCACGAGTAGTCGTTGCCGCAGTCGATGTTGCACGCGCCATCCTCGCAGTCTCGGTCCTCGACCCGATGGGGGTCGTCGAGCGCTCCATCGTCGATAAGCACACATCCGCTGGCCCCCCAGCCGAGCGTCAGTGCAAACACGCCGAGCATGAGCGTCTGCCTCCACATGGTTGCCTCCTGATCGGTCTGTGCGCGAAGTGTCCAATCCTCACGGGGGTGAGCCGTCTCCATCTTCGGGATTGGAGACGAACGAATACGTCAAATTATTCAAGCGGCGAAGGACACTCGATCGAACGCCGTCGTCCATCGTGGAGCTTCCCACACCATCCAGAGCTTCCGCTCGCCGGACGCGCACAGGTTCGATCTCAACGGCGTTTTCGGGTTGTCGCCGTAAACAGCAAATATTTGATAAATGCAATATTATTGGGCTCCTGATGGGTACGTTTGAGGTGGGGCGATGCCATCGAATGCTCACCGCCGATGCAACAAACCGGCCAGAGTCGCCGACGATCATAGATGAGGGGAGGAGCGGCGAGCTGTCAGGGTCTCTGGAAGGAGCGTCGCCGCGACACTGGATCGCCTCGAGCGGTGCAGTCCCTCCCCTCGTTCGACTGGCCGGTTTGCGGCGGGCAGAGCGCGCGCGGTCGCAGGCGCTCCGGAGGGTTGTTGAGGCGAGGTGTATCTCGAACTCGGATGTCCGCTCGCAGACGAGAAAACCCAGGGCGATCGCACGAGGATGGAATGATCGCGGATACGGGCCGGCTGGAAGCCGGTGATCCGGAGCCAGGTCCTTCGAAACCACTCGATACGAGTTCGGATCGCCTTGATATGTCTGTGACATGCCTGTGCCCCTTTGATGTGAGCCTCTCCGCTGGCCCATAGCTTCGGCGACTCCTCGGCGGGAGGATAGAAGCGATCTGACGGAGGTCCAACCGTGAATGCGTTGCGAGCCGTCGACGCTCCAGGGGCGTTGACACTCGATTGTTCCCTGGAGCGCCTCTACATGTCCATGACATGCCTGTGCGTCTGTAACATGAGCAGCCTTGATGGCACGTCGCTTCAGCACCCCCCTTTCGAGGGAAGTGGGACGATCTGACGACGATCAAACCGCAACATGTGTTACCTATACCTCTAACGCGAGCGGCCTGCGGAACATTGGGCTCTTCACAAAGAGAGTACATGTCATCTAAGATTGCTTCAGAGATATGCCGGACTCATATAGTGTTTTCATCCATACTGTGGGCTTTATGGCTATTTCAGATACATCATCCCGTATTCAGCGGGGGGGATCTATTGGTCCGTGGCTGATTGGAGTCGTTGTCCTCGTATGTATCTCGGGACACATCGGGTGCAACGGGGGGGCGTCTTCGCAGACCACTTGTCAGAGTACCAGCGACTGTTTCCAGGGAGAAATCTGCGATCCAAGCCGTGGTGTCTGCGTCGACGAGGGGAATCTCGACGACACGGGCGTG
>JAQCND010000601.1 GCA_028274765.1 Bradymonadaceae bacterium | reverse complement strand
ACTGGATGCTCGCCCAGCAGAACGTCGAGACGCTCAACGACTACGGCGTCACCAAGATCGTGACGACGTGTCCGCACTGCTTCCACACCATTGGAAAGGAATACCCGCAAATGGGAGGTGAATACGAGGTCGTCCACCACACCGAGATGATCAACGAGCTCATGGACGACGACCGGATCGAGCTCGACAGCGTCGGCTCGATGGACGTCACTTATCACGACTCCTGCTACATCGGGCGCTGGGACGACTCCTATGAGAATCCCCGCAACGTCCTCGACGACGTGCCCGGCGTCAACCGCCAGGAAATGGATCTCAACAAAGAGCAGTCCTTCTGCTGTGGCGCCGGCGGAGGGCGCATGTGGATGGAGGAGGATACCGGCAAGCGGGTCAACGTCGAGCGGACCGACCAGGCGCTCTCGACCGACCCCGACGCCATCGCCGTCAACTGTCCGTTCTGCATGACGATGTTCACCGACGGACTCAAGACGCGCGACGCCGACGACGTCCCCCTAGTCGATCTGGCCGAAGTCGTCGCTGAAAACCTCGACGACGAGGACGAACCCGACGACGAGGAGACCGGCGACGCGGGACTTCGCCCGGCGGCCGAATGAGAGGCGTCGGAGTCTTTTGGGGGGAATGGGGCGACGTATTCAATCCCGCTTTGCTGTGAGTTCGACCACGGGCCGCCCGCAGTGGCGGCCCTTCCCCGATCCCCCCCTATCACCATGACGCTCGACGAGACCGATCCCGAGGTTCACGAGCTCATCCAGTCCGAAGAACGTCGTCAACGCGATCAAGTTCGCCTGATCGCCAGCGAAAACTACGCCTCTGAAGCCGTGCGCGAAGCGACGGGCTCGGTCCTGACCAACAAATACAGCGAGGGCTACCCCGGCAAACGCTACTACCGCGGCCAAGAGAATACCGACTCCGTCGAAAACCTCGCCCGCGACCGGGCCACGGAGCTCTTCGGCGCCGATCACGCCAACGTTCAGCCCTACTCGGGTGCGATCGCCAATCTGGCGATGTATCACGCCCTGATCGATGTCGACGATACCATTTTGGGGATGGGACTGCCCTACGGCGGTCACCTCACCCACGGCTGGGGCGTCAACTTCTCGGGCCAGCTCTACGACGCCCATCACTACGCCGTCGACGAGGAGACCGAGCGCCTCGACTTCGACGACATCCGCGAGAAGGCCAAAGAGGTCGATCCCGAGATCGTCATGTGCGGCGCCTCGGCCTATCCGCGAGAGATTCCCTTCGCGAAATTCGCCGAGATTGCCGAAGAGGTCGACGCCCATCTCGTCGCCGACATCGCCCACATCTCGGGATTGGTCGCCGCCGGCGTCCACGACGACCCGGTGCCCCACAGCGATGTCGTGACCACGACGACCCACAAAACGCTTCGAGGTCCGCGCGGCGGCATGATTCTGTGTCGCGACGAGCTCGCCTCCGACATCGATCGCGCTGTCTTTCCGACCCTCCAGGGCGGTCCACCGATGCACGCGATCGCCGCGAGAGCCGTCGCCTTCCGAGAGGCCGATCGCCCCGCATTCCGCGAGTACGCCGAACAGATCGTCGCCAACTCGCGCACCCTCGCCGACGCCTTTCGCTCGCGAGACTATCGGCTCGTTGCCGGCGGTAGCGACAATCACCTCCTGTTGATTGATTTGATGGCTTCTCGCGACATGGGCGGCAAAAAAGCCTCGGGCGTCCTCGAACAGGCCGGACTCGTCTGCAATGCCAACGCGATCCCCTACGATCCCCGAAGTCCGATGGATCCGTCGGGGATTCGGCTCGGAACGGCCGCCGTGACGACCCGCGGCATGGAAGAGGACGCCATGCGTCAGATCGCCGCCTGGATCGACCGCGCGCTCGACGCCGCCGACGATGACGACGAGCTCGACTCGATCCGACGCGAAGTTCGCGAACTCTGTCGAGATTATCCACTCTGGACTCCTTGACGTCTCCCGTCGGCGTCTCTCATTCGGGCGTTGACGCGAGACGAAGTCATCCCCTTCGAATCGAGACTCGACCATGTACAACGCTCTCATTTCGCTCGGCGTCGCCGCTGCGACGACCCTCGTGTTTGGCTTCCTCCTGGGTGGCATGTCGCTATCCGGACTTCTCTACGGAATCGCCCCCGGCCTGATCGCGCTGGTCGTCACCTACTTCCTGCTGGCGCGTCGCACCTACAACCAGGTACAAGAGTACTTTCAGAAGGCCCAGCAACCCCTCCAGAACCGCGACGTCGAATCGGCTGTCAACATCATCAAAGACGCCTACCCCCTTGGCGACTGGCAGTTTCTCGTCGAGTCCCAGATCAACGCCCAGATCGGGACGATGCTCTACTCGGCCCAGAAGTTCGACCGCGCCGAGAATTATCTGCAGGATGCCTTCGACAACAGCACGGTCGTCAACGCCATCCTCAGCCAGAACTGGCGCGCGCCGGCCATGCTCGGCGTCATCCACTACCGCAACAAGAATTTCGACGAGATGCGCGAGGTCTTCGAGGACGCGGTTGCGACCAACGAAGACAAGCCTCTGCTGTGGAATCTCTACGCGTATTGTCTGTGGAAGTCACGCCAGCGAAGCGATGCCATCGACGTACTCAACCGCGCCGTCGAGGAGGTCGATGACCAGAAGACCGAAGACAACCTCAACGCCCTCCAGAATGGCTCCAAGATGAACATGAGCGGCTGGGGCAACCAGTGGTACCAATTTCACCTCGACCGCCCTCCTCCCCAGCAGCGACGGGGCAATCAGGCTCAGTTTCGCCGTCAGCGCTGACGCTTCGCTGCTCATGGCCCCCGAACGTGATGGTGGAATGGGGTCATGAGAGGGCTTGGGTCGTTGTATCACTTCATTCGTGTTGAATTAGTGGCTGTTACCAGTAGACGCTCCATGAATA
>JAQCND010000595.1 GCA_028274765.1 Bradymonadaceae bacterium | reverse complement strand
GGACTTCGTGACGCCGGACGATGTCCGCACACTCTTCATCCCCTGCTTTGCGCATCGTTTGAGCCTCGGCGGCGCCCAGGCCGAAGCCAGCCATGAAGAGGCCGCGATGATCCTCGAAGATATCGCAGCCGACCTCGAAGCCCCGACCTGACGATAGCGTCCCGGCCTCGACGCCCCAGGCCTCATTGTTCCTCTTCGCCGACGCCACGTCGGCATGCGTCACGGAACAATCCACGTCCCGCGGAACCCCTGAGAAGTCCACTCGAACTCTGCCCGGTAGTGTCCCTCGGGGTGGAGGTGAAGCCAGTCGATGCGGTCGACAACGGTGCTGACCACTCCGAAGTACTGGCGCGGGTCCTCGACTTCTTCGGCGTCCCCGTCCCTCCCCGGATGACCACTCCTGGGCGTCTCGACCACCGTTCCCGGGGCTTCGCCTTTCTGGTAGTGAGATCGTCCCTCCTCACCCTGGGCCTTCCAGATCTCGTCGGCCAGCTCGTCGTCGAGGTGGAGATCGGCTCGACCGTACAGGCGAAACTGCTGTTTGAGATCGCCATTCCAGTGATGCCAGGCGACCTTGGGACGACGGCGCAGCTGATCGAGTTTCGCACTGCGCGTGTCCGTGTGGAAGGCCATTCGACGCTCGTCGCGGTCGGCATGGCGGACGACCACCGTTCGGGCATCTGGCCCATCCGAACAGAACGTCGGCATCCGGCCAGGGTGGGACGGGTCGGTCGCTGCCGACTGGAGGTACGTCCAAACGTGATCGAGGAGTTCGTCGAGATCGTCGTGTCGCATCGTCTTGGAGAGTGTGGGGCTCGAATGAACATGCGATTGCGCAGGTACATCGCCATACCACACGCAACAGCACGGCGCGTGCCATTTGTTTCGACGGGCGATGCCATCACCATGTCGGAGCGTGTGAACGTCCATGCAGTAGCATGGCGTATCGGTCGTTCCCTTCGCGGGCGTGGAGTCCTCTGGAGCTCTCGTCTCGTCTCATTCGACATCACGACACGGAGGAGAGAGTAGGCATCGACGACGTCACTTGATCGCTCGTGGACTGGCGTCCTCCTTCACCGGGGAGCGTCGACGAGGCGGGGGATGTCCGCCGAACGTGAGAGCCGTGCAAACGACGTTTACTCACGTTGTCGGCGCCAGAGCCAGATGCCGAGTGTTGCCCACGCGAACCATTCGAAGGGAGAGGTCGGCCCGGTCGAACGGCTCGACGCGCTCGAACAGCCCGACGTGCCCGACTGCGCCCGTCCCTCGTTCGTATCGGACGCCGGTTGGCCGGACGTCTCGGAGGCTCCAGCCGTCTCGGTGGCGTCATGCGGCGTCGCGTCACTCACGGACGTATCGTCACTGTGCTCGTGGCCGTCGTGGTCGTTGTCGTGGCCATGTTCGTCGTCGTGGTCGTGGTCGTCGTGGTCATGCGCGTCTTCAGCATCTCGAACTCGTGCAGCATCGGCTGCGTCTCCGCCATCGGCTTCCCCTGCATCTGCCGCCATCTCGTCGCAGGCATCGCCACGACCCTCCCCGTCCGCATCGTGTTGCTCGGGGTTGGGGACGGTGGGGCAATTGTCCCGACCATCGGTAACTCCGTCCCCATCGTCGTCTCGATCGCAAGCATCTCCTCGTCCGTCACCATCCGTGTCGACCTGATCGGCATTGGCGGTCGCGATACAGTTGTCGCGATTGTCGGGCACACCGTCCCCGTCGATGTCGGGATCGCACCGATCGCCCCGTCCATCGTCGTCGGTATCGCGCTGGCTGGAATTGGCAACGGAGGGGCAGTTGTCGCGTCCGTCCAGTATCCCATCGCCATCCGTATCTTTGTCACAGGCATCGCCGACTCCGTTGTCGTTCGTGTCGGTCTGGGCGCTATTGGGGGTCTTCGGGCAATTGTCGTCGGTGTTGGCGACCCCATCGCCATCGATATCGGCATCACAGGCATCTCCCTTCTCGTCCCCGTCGAGGTTGGACTGAGACGGGTTGACGGTGCGCGGACAATTGTCCCGGTCGTCGGCGACGCCATCGCCATCGGTGTCGTCATCACACACGTCGCCCTCGCCGTCACCATCCAGATCGCGCTGATCGGCGTTGGGCACTTCAGGGCAGTTGTCGGGTTGATTGCGAATGCCATCCCCGTCGATGTCGGGGTCACAGGCATCGCCCCGTCCGTCGCCATCCGTATCGAGCTGTTCGGAGTTCGGAGGTTCGGGAGCGTTGGGGGTCTTCGGACAATTGTCACAGCGGTCCGGCCACTGGTCGCCATCGGTATCCACGCCATCAGCACACTTGTGTCCGGTATGGGCCGAAGTGGGATCGGCGAGCAGGAGACACAACGCCCCAATCCCCGCGAGCACGCCGGTCGTCCATGTGAATGAAAGGCGATGCGACATGGCCAACCCCGATATCGTCAACTAAAAAGAGACATCCTCACCGTCCAACATCCTCGTGTCTCGTTCAACCCTCCAAGGGTAGACGACCCATATGAATATCACGCATCGGCAGAGACAACCAGGAGCAACCGAGCGACGACGAGACGCTATGCCTTGCTCTGCCCACCGAATGAAATCGACTGGGGAAAGACGGGACCATCGGATGAGCCGAACGAAGCAATTGCTCGGGATGAGTCGCTCGAACGGAGGGACGAGAGTCTGGCGCAACGTCACTTGCACGAGACAAATCTTTACGCCCCGCCCCGGGTCGCGTATACTGTTTTAAAACAATTTATATGTGAATAGCTAGGCTCCCCATGCTGAGTAGCGACTGCGACATCTCCATCGAACTCGATGACCCGCGACGTACCTTTGAGGCGAGTCAACCGCTGAGCGGAACCGTCCGCGTACAGGTCGGCGAAGAGGTCGAATGCAACGGTCTCTCGCTGCATCGTCACTGGGAGACCCACGGACGCGGCAACCGCGCTTCCGGGGGCGAATACAGTGACGTACTCTTCGAGGGCACGTGGCAACCGGGCCGCACGTACGAATATCCCTTCAAAATGCCCCTGCCCCCCGGTCCTTACACCTACCACGGCCACTACATCAACGTCGACTGGATCCTCGAGGCCGAAGCCGACATCCCCTGGTCGCTCGATCCCTCGGCCGAGAAGGATTTCGTCCTCGAACCCGGGGACAACGATCGTTACATCGCCGGCTCGAAGACGGAGCAAGACTTTCGGGAGTCGCGCCCCGACGACGACAATCTCATCTTGTGGGGGCGCGTCATCTTGGGAGGTTTCTTTGCGCTCTTTTCGTCGGGGATAATTGTTGGTCTGCTGGCGATGGGGGGACTGTATGCGGGATTTCTACTGTTCAGCGCGTTTACGTCTCTCTTTCTCGCCATTGGACTCTGGCTCATTTACACGGGGATTCGCAACGTCTTTGCCGAACAACAACTCGGCGACGTCGACGTCGAGCTGTCGGACGCCCGCCCGGCCCCCGGCGAGGAGCTCGAATGTCGCGTTCACATGGATCCGCCCGACGAGGTCGAGCTCAACCAGATCACCTGTGATCTCATGGGATACGAGCGGGCCCAGTCGGGACACGGGACGGACTCGACCACCTACAATCAGACGATCCACCAGGAGGAAATCATCCCGGATGACTCGGTCTCGACGACGCTTCGTGCCAGCGATGCTCCGACGTTTGCCGCTCGATTTCGTCTCCCCGAATCGGCCCCCTACTCGTTCAATGCCTCCGACAACGACGTCAAGTGGCGTCTCGAGGTCCACGTCGACATCCCGGGCTGGCCGGATTGGAACCACGAGGAGCCTCTCCTGGTGCGCCCCGCGCCCGACGAGGCGCAGACGTCGAGTGCCACCAGCACACAGAAGAACCAGAACGAGATGGCCTGGTAAGTTCGCTGAGGCGACGTCTGTCGAACGAGTTCAATCCCCGGACATCCCGGGGACGCAGGAACGTCGACCTCGAATTGGAAACCTCGAGGCCGTGACATCATCTTGTATGATGCAACGAACCAAGCCCCTCATCGGGAGAACCGTTCATGTGTCGACTGTACGGAATGCAGGCCACTCATCCGACGCGCGTCGCCTGTGAGCTGATCGATGCTCAGAATTCACTCATCAAGCAGGCGGCCCGGGACGAGCGCGGGTTGGAGAACCCCCACGGCTGGGGGATCGGACTCGTCCAGGGCGATCGAGTCGAGTGTGCCCGACAGGTGGGGCCGGCCCACGAGAGCGAGGAATACCGAGCCCAGGTGATGGCGAGCGAGGCCGAGACGGTCGTGGCTCACGTCCGACGAGCGACGGTGGGTGAACCCTGTCACGAGAATACGCATCCCTTTCGGTGGCAGGATTCCTTTCTCTCTCACAACGGCCACATCGGTCGCTTCGACGAGGTCAAACCCCGACTGCTCGACGCTCTTTCGTCGGAACGGCGAGAGGCGATCGGAGGCACGACCGACAGCGAACACTTCTTTCAGCTCGTTCTCTCGACGTACCTCGACGAGGGAGCAGACTCGAGAGGCGAAGCCCTCCAGCGAGCGGTCGAGACGCTCGTGGACTGCCGACGTGAGCTGGACGAGGATGTCGAGCTCGCGCTCAATACTCTCTGGGTCCACGATGGAGACTTGATGGGAACGAAACTCGAGCGCTCGCTCTGGTACGTCGAGCGCGGCGAGCCCATCGAGTGTGGCATCTGCGACGAACCACACGCCGAGCCCGACGATGGACGTCCCTATCGTTCGACGGTCCTCGCCTCGGAGCGCATCACCGACGAGAACTGGACCGACATGCCCGACGGGAGCATCTTTTGGCTCGACTCAGACGGGGAACTGCACATCGAGCCGATGCGCGCCATCTGAGTAAAACGAGGGAGGGGGATGGAGGCGAGTTTGCGACACCTCCCGGTTGTTTGGGGACCATCGTGCCTCGGCCGTGGACGAGCTGACGCGTACGCTACGGTTTGCGCCACCGTCCGAGCCATTCGTAGCCCTCTCGGCTGGGGTGACTCGTCTCGACGGGTCGCCGCTCGAGGCGTTCGAGGTCCGGCTCCAGCAATGACGAGACGAGATCCGGCGTCATCCGGTAAGGCGGCCCGTCCTCGTCGGGGGAGACGGGGCGGTCGAGATCGTCGACGGGAAACATCAGCATCACCAACTCGCCGCCGGAACGCAGCCGGGCCTTGGACCATTCGGCCCAGTCCTCTCGCCGTTCGGGCTCGATCGCGCACAGAAACGTGT
>JAQCND010000589.1 GCA_028274765.1 Bradymonadaceae bacterium | reverse complement strand
GCCGACAAGCTCAACGAATACGCTCGCCAAGACGAACGAGATATCGACATCCACGAGCTCGACATCACCGACCCCGAAAGCGTCGAATCCTTCGGACAGGCGCTCAAAGGGGAGGACATCGACGTGCTGATCAACAACGCGGGGCAGCTCAACCGCGGGGGCGAACCCGGGAACTTCGATTTCGACGAGATCCGCGGTGACTTCGAGACCAACGCGATCGGCACACTCCGGGTGACCGAGGCCCTGCTCCCGAACCTCGAGCGAAACGGGGGCGCCAAAGTTGTCAACGTCACCTCGAAGATGGGCTCGATCGCCGACAACGAGAGCGGCGGCTCCTACGCCTACCGGATGTCGAAGACGGCCCTGAACATGGCGACGCGCTCGCTGGCGCTCGACCTGGCCGACGACGACATCACCCCCTTTGTCATCCATCCCGGCTGGGTCCAGACCCGCATGGGCGGCGACAACGCCCTGATCACCCCGGAGACGAGCGTCGAAAACATGCTCGAGCGCATCGACAAAGCCGGCGAACAGCAGGCCGGACAATTTCTCGAATGGGACGGCGGCCAGGTGCCGTGGTGACGGAGCCGAACGAGACACGCGACGTGATCTCGACGACGCGTCGTCTCTGGAGCGCCGGCGGCGGTGCCGCCGGACGATCCCCGAGTTTGTCGACCGCAAGCGTTGGGCCACAGCCTATCCCGAGACATCCGAGTAGACCCTGTTGTCGACGCGACTTACCCCCCATCGATGATCATTTGACATCGCGTCGAGACTCGTGATTTAGTTCGGACTTCGTCCGGCGAGATGTCTCGGACGCCGGCGCAAGTCGTCAAGATTATCACCCTTGTGATGTGAATCATCTGACGCGATCGGGAGAACCACTGATGGAATCTTACCTCGACGAACACGAGCGCACTCACATGTGCGGCGAACTCCGCGAGTCGCACATCGGCGACGACGTCACGCTCTTCGGGTGGGTCGATGGCCTCCGCGATCTGGGGGGCATGGTCTTTGTCGATCTTCGCGATCGCAGTGGGCTCGTCCAGGTGCGCTTCGATCCCGAGGCCGAAGAGGCTCACGAAAAAGCCGACAATCTTCGAAACGAGTGGTGCATCGCCATTCACGGCGAGGTCGAGAGTCGGGGCGACAACATCAACGAGGAGATTCCGACGGGAGCGGTCGAAATTGCCGCTCACGATCTGCACGTCTTCTCCGAAGCCGAGACGCCCCCCTTTCCCATCCGTGACGAGGTTGACGCCAACGAACGGCTCCGACTCAAACACCGCTACCTCGACCTCCGCCGCCAGCCCCTGCAGGATGCGCTGATGACGCGGAGCGAGGTCAATCAGACGACCCGCGACTACCTCCACGACGAGGACTTCGTCGAAGTCGAGACGCCCTATCTGACTCGCTCCACGCCGGAGGGCGCTCGCGACTATCTGGTGCCGAGCCGCCTCGACGCCGGGCAGTTCTACGCCCTCCCGCAGTCGCCTCAGTTGTTCAAGCAGCTCCTGATGGTCTCGGGCTTCGACAAGTACTACCAGATCGTCCGGTGCTTCCGCGACGAGGACCTGCGGGCCGACCGCCAGCCGGAATTCACTCAGATCGACATCGAGCTGTCGTTCGCCACGACCGAAAAGGTCATCGACACCTGCGAGGGATTGGTGACCTCGATCTTCGAGACGGCGGCCGACATCGACCTGGAGCCGCCCTTCCAGCGCATCACCTACGACGAGGCGATGCTGCGCTACGGTGTCGACGACCCGGACCTGCGATTCGGGCTCGAGATCATCGACGTCAGCGACGAAGTGGCCGACTCCGAGTTCCGCGTCTTCTCGGGCACCGTCGGCGACGGCGGATACGTCCGCGGCCTCTGCGTCCCGGAGGGCGCCGAACACTTCAGCCGCTCCGACATCGACGACCTCGAGGAGTTCGTCGGCATCTATGGCGCCAAGGGGCTCGCCTGGTCGAAAGTCGAGGACGACGGCTGGTCCGGCGGCATCGCGCGATTTTTCGACGACGAGGAGACGGCGGCCATCAACGATGCGATGGGCGCCGAATCGGGCGATTTGCTCCTCTTTGTCGCCGACGACGAGGACGTCGTCTGCGCCAGCCTCGGCCACTTGCGCGAGGAGCTGGCCGACCGCCTCGATCTCATCGACGAGGGCGACCACGAGATCTGCTGGATCACGGAGATGCCGCTCTTCGAGTGGGATGACGACGAAGAGCGCTACCTGGCCGTCCACCACCCCTTTACGAGTCCTCGCCCCGAGGATCTCGACACGCTCGAGGAGAATCCCCTGGAGGCGCGGGCGCAAGCCTACGATCTGGTGTGGAACGGCCACGAGATCGGCGGCGGCTCGATTCGTATCCACCGCGAGGACCTGCAGTGGACGATCTTCGACCTGCTGGATATCTCCGAGGAGGAAGCCGAAGAAAAATTCGGCTTTTTGCTCGAGGCCTTCAAGTACGGCCCCCCACCGCACGGTGGCATCGCCTTCGGAATAGATCGGCTCGTGATGCTTTTGACCGGGACGGAACGCATCCGAGACGTCATCGCCTTTCCAAAAACCCAGCGCGCCGCGGATCTGATGTGCGACGCCCCGAGTGACGTCGACGAGGACCAGCTCGAGGAACTGCATCTGTCGATCCGCGACGACGAATAGCTCGAGTTCGAACGGGGGGATGGGCGTCGATCCGGGTCGAGCCGTTCCATGTCACGTGAGTTGCCCTCCCCTTTGTATGTGGATTCACCATGTCTGACTCTCCGACCGGCACGCCGGACGACCCCTACGACGTGGTCATCGTCGGAGGGGGCATCAACGGCTGTGGTATCGCCCGCGATGCCTCCCTCCGGGGGCTCGACGTCGCGCTGTTCGAAAAAAACGACTTTGCGACCGGTGCGACCTGGGCCTCGAGCGGGCTCATCCACGGCGGCCTGCGGTATCTGAGCAACGATCCCCGCGTCACCAAGAAGTCCTGCTACGACTCGGGCCACATCCAGGACATCGCGCCTCATCTTCTGTTCCGAGTGCCATTTCTCTTTCCCGTCCGGGGGGACTCTGCCCGGAATCGCGTTCTCCTCGATCTGGTCGAGGTCTACTTCGATACCTACGACCGCTACGCTCACCTCAAGGGGGGCGCGCCCCACACCCGGATGACCAAAGAGGAGGCGCTGAGCGTCGAGCCCGGCCTGCCCGACGACGTCATCGGCGCGGTGACCACCGACGAATGGGGCATCGACGCCTCGCGGCTGACGCTGCTCAACGCCCTCGACGCCGCCGAACACGGCGCCGACATCCATCACTACCACGAGGTCGAATCGTTTCTCTACGACGACGGCAGCGAGCGAGATCGCGAGGCCGTCCGGGGAATCGAAGTCCGCGACCGGGCCCACGGCGGCACCCGCGAGGTCTACGGCGACATCGTCTTCAACGCCACCGGCGCCTGGGCCGAGCAGGTCGCCAACCGCGCCAGCGCCACCGAGTGCCGCGTCCGCCCCGGCAAGGGGATTCATCTCGTCCTCGCCGGCCGCGTCACCAACTACGCCATCATCTCCGAGGCCATCGACGGCCGCCAGATCTTCATCGCGCCCCACCAGAACGTCACCTACATCGGGACCACCGACGACGACTACTGGGGCGACCTCGACAACATCCCCATCCTCGAGGACGAGATCGACTACCTCCTCGACGGCGTCCGGCGCGTCTTTCCGAATGTCGACCGCCATCGCATCATCGACACGACGGTCGGATGTCGGCCCACGCTCTACGAGGACGGAGCATACGAGAGCGACCTGTCTCGCGATCACGCCATCTACGACCACGACGAGGAGGGCGTCCCCGGGCTGATGTCGATCGCCGGGGGCAAACTCGCCGCCTATCGGCTGATGTCCGAAGAGGCGGTCGACGCCATCTGTGACAAACTCGGCGTCGACGCCGAATGCACCACCCACGAACGCCCACTTCCCGGCGGCGAGGAGCACGGGCTGACCGTCGAGGACTTTCAGAACGAGGTGGACCTCGACCCCTACGCCGCCCGGCGCATTCTGTATCGCCACGGCTCTCGCGCCGAGGCCATCCTCGATCGCATGCGCTCGACTCCCTCGTGGACCGAATTTGTCGACCCCTCGGAGCCGGTCACCGAGGCCGAACTGCGGTATACGATGCAAGAGGAAATGGTCACCGAACTCGACGATTGTCGTCAGCGCGTGCGGCTCGGCTGCGGGCTCGACGGCGGATGGCGCGCTACACTCCGGGCGGCCGAGATCTTCTGCGACGAACAGGGCCTGCCCCCCTCCGAGCGCACCGAAGTTGCCCTCTCGAT
>JAQCND010000582.1 GCA_028274765.1 Bradymonadaceae bacterium | reverse complement strand
CGCCGTCGATGTCGAACGTTCGAGAATCATCGCCATCCGAGTCTTCTCGTCGCGAGACGTCGGGGAGTGACATCCTCATTTGGATATTCTGGGGCGGAATCTTGTTCGCCGTTTTCGGTGAGTCGATCCTCTTCTGGCTCGCCGACTCGGGGGGACAGGCGAGCGAGGGATTGCCTCTCTCTCATGCCGCCGTGTCGGTCGGATTGTCTCTTCTGGCACTCGGTGGAGTCCTCACGGTTCGAATGACATCTTCACTGGGAGAGGGAATGCCGACGGCCCTCGTCTGCTGGATGCTCTTGAAATCGGTTGCGATCGTCGGACTCGTCGCTCATCAGCTCGGCGGCTCCCTCTTTCAGACCGCTCCTTTTTTCGCCATCTTTATCTTGGGCATGGCCGGATTGAACCCCTCGCGATTCCAGGTCACGGCGTGACCCCCATCCTCGGGCTCGAAGCCCTCTTTATCAGAGGGAGTCGAGGCATTCTCGTGCATTGGCCCCCGCACGGAGACGGTCTATCTTTCGTCCAGACGCGATTCACGACAACGCGAAGTCCCTCGGGAGAGGATGGGGGCGTATCTCACCGCCTTGAACAGGCGAGCCAACATGTATCTCTCTCCGTCCAATGGCAGGAGACGAACGGCCCCATTCGTTGAGCGAGCTGCCGGTGTGCGTCTCTCCCTCCCCTGCATATGCTCATCGTCGAAAGTCGCATGCTGTGGCTGTACCACCCTCAACGTCATCGTGGTCGTACCCGTACAACCGACTTAGAGGAGTTGCAGCATGCGCACTCGTATTTCCGTACTACTGTCCCTCGTAGTCTCGGTCGGGCTACTCGGTGCCTGTGGAGGCGCCAACTCGGGCCCAGCCTCATCCTCGCCCCAGTCCAACCTTACCGCCCCCCCCGTCAACGAGGGGAAACTCTTCCTTCGAGCCGACATCCAGGGTAATACCGACGTCGCCGGACTTCGGTTCACGGTCGAGCGAGTCGCCTGTAGTCCGGGCGAAAGTTTCGAGCCCGTGTCCGAGATACAGGTCCGGGATGTCGGCGCTCTCCAGCTCCCCGGTGCCATTCCGGCCTTCGAGAATCAACCCTTCGATGAGGATAGCGAACACCTCTTCGCCGACCCATACTTCTTCCTGCCGGCGGGCTGTTACGGCGTGCAGTCCGAACCCTTGAAGGTCGCGGGCGCTCGCTCTGACGAATGCCGAGACGCCAGCGAAGAGCAGATCAAAATCAACGACGATGAAACTACTGAGATCCAACCCATCAATCAGTGTCAAAACGAACCGCGCGGCGGTCTGGATGCGGTCGCCAACGTCAACCACGCGCCTCGGCTCGAAGATCTGGCATTTTCGCCCTTCAAGGTCATCCAGAGCTGCTGGTCCACCCAGATCTGTGCAACCGCCAGCGATCCGGACAACGACCCGCTCGAGTTCGTCTGGGAGAAGACTTCGGGGGGCGATCGCCTCGAAGGCCCCAACGTCGACTCGACGACGACGAACCAAGACGGTTCCGTCACGCAATGTATCAACGTCCAGCCCGGTCAGATCGGAGACTTCGAATTCAACGTCGAAGTCTACGACATGTCCTTCAACGAACAACAAAATCAGGTCCGTATCGAGGAACTTCTGGCCGAACAGGAGGCTCCGGGCGATACGGACCCGCGCGACATGCTCGATTTCCCGGTCTACTCCGGCAAGAAACGTCCCGCATAGGGCCGAACCGCCACGATCCTGATGATGGACAACGATCCGGGGATCGGTACGAGCGAAGATCGCATGCTGGTGAGCAACGCGGTTGAGTGGGTCCATCCCTCGATCAACCCGAACGAACCGATTGTCATCGTCCACGAGGACAACGCTGCTGATGTTGGATGACCTGGAGGAGGACTCGTTCGCTTACAGGAATGAGTTCGACCAGACCAGCCTGGCCGGCGAGGGCAAATCGATTCTGGCCGACGCCAGCTTCTCGTCCGGGAGCTGCAGCTTCAGCGGTTCTGCAGTCGTGACGGTCGATTCCTCCACCACCACTCCGTAAGCTGCGGACGTTTCCAACGCAACTCGCGCCCGATGGCTCAATCTCGGGGCCAACTCCTGCGAGGTGGCCCCATTTTTTGGCCCCTCCCCGAGGTCGTATAATTAATACGTAAACTTTTGAATATTTTAATGTTTTTGGGGCGTATCAGACATTCTGAGGGATTTGACTCCCCCGCCAACTGCTTACCTTTGCCACAGATGCGATTCCCCACAACCCGGCACGACGTCGTCACGAGGCGAGTCGACCGAGCAACCCGTGTCCGTCGTATACGTACGGGGGAGGTGTACCGGTGACTTTCGCTCATCCGGGTGGCGTCTCCGCTCCTGCGTGTGTCGGGGGGCGGTGACCTATCCTCTCGGGGATCGAGTGCCGTATGGCTGGGCCCCGTTCGAGCCGTCTTCGGGGAATCGCTCGGCGGTCGGCGCCGGGCCGCGCATCTGTCGTCTTTTGACATGTGGAGTCGCCGTACGGGAGTCGACGTATCCCGCGGTCGGGGGTCGAATCGCCCTGCATCGTCGGGTGACGGACCCGTCGGACGTGGCTGTGGCCGTTGTTGTGAGCTGTGGCTGTTGTCGTCAGTTGTAACTGCTGAATGTCTCGATCTGACGTCGAATTCGACCCACGCCATGAGGAGACGCTACATGCGCTCTCGACTCATCGCCCTACTGACACTGTCCCTTCTCGCTGGTGGAGTCTCCGCCTGCGCCGACGCCACGTCGGATGACGCCTCATCGCCTTCGTCGAAAGCCGATCAGGCTCCCATCGACGAAGCCAAACTCTCGCTGACCACGGATACGATCGGCGACACCGATATCGCCGGGATGCGATTCGAGGTCGAGCAGGTCGCCTGCTCGAATCCCCCCTTCGATCAGGCGCCTCAAAACCCCGTATCTCAGACGAAGACCACCGACTTCGAGGACATGTACCTCCCCGGAGAGCTCGATGGATTCAAAGATCAGCCCTACGACTCCGACAGCAAGCACATCTTCGCCGACCAGTTCTTCTACCTGCCGGCCGGTTGCTACGACGTGACCACGACGCCTCTGAACGCCAAGGGCGCCGCGTCCGACGAGTGTCGACAAGCCGAGAAGTCAGAGATCCGAGTGAAAGATGGCGAGACTACCGAACGTCAACTGATCAACCAGTGTCCGGGCGCCCCGCGCGGCGGCCTCGACGTCGTCTCGACCGTCAACCACGAACCGGAGTTCCAGGTGGACGGCATCGAATACAAGCCCAGCAAGTTCGCTCAGAGCTGCTGGCCCACGCAAGTGTGCGCCACGGCGAAAGATCCGGATGGCGATCCCCTCGAGTTCGTCTGGGAAGAGAGTTCGAGCTCGCCGGGACTCCTGAGCGGACCGGACGTCGTCTCGCGTACCGAGAACCAAGACGGCTCCATCACGGAGTGTGTCGACATCAAACAGGAAGATACCGGACGATACGATCTCAACGTCGAGGTCTACGATCTAGCCTTCGATGACAACCAGAACATGGTGCGCATCGAAGAACTCCTGCAGCAGCAAGAGGAGCCGGGGAACACGCGTTCACGTGACGACCAAGAGCTTCGCTTCTACGGTCAGAAAGCGTGTCCGGACCAGGGCAAAACGGTTACGATCGCCATGGTGATGGACAACAGTCCCGGTGTCGGCGCATCCGACGGTCGTGCGCTCTCGCGCAACGCGGTCGACTGGATCAACGATACGTCGATCGATCCAAACGAGGACATTCTCCTCGTCGCCGAAACCAACGGCCGAAGCGAACATCCGAACACGCCCCAGTGGGTCAAAACCCGTCTGGAAAACAGCGGCCTGACGAACGTCGACACGATGGCCGAGCCGCAGGGCGGACTGGAACTCAACGACCTTCGACCGTATCAGAACGTCTGGTTCGAGGGAGGCGGCTTCCCGATGGACGACAAGCAGACGTTTGAGACTCTGCTCCAGTACCGTGATCAGATCGGCGGCGGACTCATCCTCTCGGGTGACGACATCGCACACGCTGCGAGCGGAAGTGGCATCGCCGACATGGAGCCGCTGACGTTCCTCGAGTACCAGAACGACAACGGAGCCATTGCCTGTGGTCGTACGACCGACAACAACCAGGGCAACAACTACTCCGTGCAGCTCGACAGCAACAATCACCCCGTGCTGAACGGCTCCGAGGGTGACATTCGCGGCCTTCAATTCCCCTACGGCAACGACCTGGACCGCTCCATTCGGGCCCAGGAGGGTGAGACGTTCCTCGGCGGCGCGGGCTTCTCGAGCGGTCAGTGCAGCGTCGACACCGACGTCGTCGTCGCCACCGACCCGGCGAACCTCGCCCCGTGAGGGATGAATCCGAGCACTCCATGATGTAACCGACCGATGGCCGGAGTCCCGAGAGGGGCTCCGGCCTTTGGTGATCTCAGACGTCGATCTCCGGGTCGGACTGGAGGGTCGCCCGGCGCCAGAGTCGCTTGAGCACGCTGCGTCGCGTTCCGATGAGCGTCTCGAACAACAGCGCCAGGGTCACGCCAAAGAGCAAGAGGGGCCAGAGATTGACACGTTGTTTCGAGGTGGCTTCGACCTTGGACCCGCCGGTGTTCTCTCTGTTCGAAGCGGACTCGGATTTGGCTCGCCAGGGATCCAGAGCCCCTTCGACGAGGGGACGGAGGTTCGACTCGTCGGTGTTGACGTTGACCGAAAAAGCCAGACCGTCGAGACGATTGCGTCCGGAGTCGTCGACCTCGTCGGCCCACACCTCGTAGGACCCCGCTCGCTCGGGTACGAACGTCACCGTCCCGTCTTGGGGCTCCAGGATGGTACGATTCCCATCGGGGGCTTGGATGATCGCACGCTCGTCGATCAGGCCACTGACGTCGATCTCGACCTGTTCGCCGACACGGTGGCGTTCCTCGCCCGCCGAGGTCGCTCGACGTGCCAGATAGAGCACCGAGCGACGGATCAACGGCAAGAAGGCCGTTTTCAAAGGAAGATCGGTCCACTCCCGATCGAGGGTGGTCGTCAGCATGAAGACGCGTCCCTTGCCAACTCGCCGTTCCAGGAGCGCGGGGGCATCGTTTCGGTACGACAGCAACGTCGTCGACTGTTCGGGCGGCGAGGGTTGAAGCAACGTGTACCGGTAGATCGAGGCCGACTGAAGCGAAGCGCCACCGGGGAGATCGAAGACCCGAAAGACGGGATGTCGATCCCGGGAGGTCCCGATGTGCGTGACCTTGACGGGTGCATCCGGATCGTCCTTTTCGGCGAGGCGCTTGACCCGCCGCAGCGGTTTGGGGAGCAGGTCGCCGAGCTGCTTGTTGTAAGCGTCGGTCTCGACCTGATCGCCCATCGAGACGAATAGCCCTCCTCCGCTCTCGACAAACGACTGCAGGGAATCGGCATGGGACTCGGAGACCTGAGCGACGTTGGCGAGCAGGACGACGTCGAAATTCTGGAGATCGCGATCGTCCAGTGCGCTCGGGGTCACGGTCGTGGGAATGAGTTCGCTCTCACTGCCCTCTCCCGGATTCAGGGCGCGCACCGTAAAGAAGAGCTCGTCTTGATAGGGGACGCTGCTGGGCGCGCCGTTGACTAGCAACACTTCGACGTTTTCACGGAGCTGGAAGGTAAAGTGTCGTTCGTTGTCCAGCTCCAGGGGATCGGCATCGACCAGTCGTACCATCCCTCGCCGAACCCCCTCGCCTTCGGCTTGATGCGAGATGGACGTCTGGATCGATTCGTCCCCCGGAATATCGATCAACTCGGTGGCGACGACGTGCCCTCCGATACGAAACTGAAGCTCGACGTCCTCGCGATCGTCGGGGCCGTAGTTGCGAACCGACGCGGTGATCATCCATGTGCGCTCGTCGGCTCCGGCCTGTTCGCGATAGTCGACCTCCGTGACGGCGAGGTTGGGCTCGTGTTGCCCCTCCTCGCGGACCGAGATGCGGCGAATCGGATCGGGAATCGTCTCGGAGGTCTCGGAGATCGTCGACAGTCCGCCGCGCGTCCAATCCCCGATGACGACGATCTCGCGGTGACGATCCGACTGAGAGAGGAGATTCGAGGCCTGAAGGAGACGTTCGTGGAGCTGGCCTTTCTTCTGGCTCGGCGAGAGATCGTCGAGCGCGCGGCGGAGGTGGTCGTGTTTTTTGACGAGCCTTCCCACGGGCCCCTCCTGGCGAGTGGTCGTCAGCAGGGCGGCTTTGTCCCAGGGTTTGAGACGATTGAGATCTTGGTCGAGCCGCTCGACCGCTCGGTCCCACCAATCGCCGTGCTGCATCGAGAAGCTGTCGTCGAGGACGTAGACGACCGACTGCGGCACGCGCTCGGCGCTTCCGGTAGCAGATTCGCTGAAGAAGTAGGGTTTGGCCAGCGCGAGGACCAGCAGCAAGACGGCCATCACGCGCAGGGCCATCAAGATCCAGCGGCGCACTTTAATGCTTCGAGCCTCTTTTTGGTCGGACTCCATCAGCATCTCGAGCGCCGGAAAGGGCTGCTCGGCGGCCTCGCGCCGGTTGATCAGATGGACCATGATCGGCAGGCCGGCCGCGAGAAGTCCCAGCAAGTAAAGCGGCTGGACGAAATTCACAGTCGCCTCCGCAAGAATTCGAGACAGATGCGCTCGATCGGATGCGTTGTCGAGAAGCGATGGTATTCGACGTCTCCGTTCTGGCAGTGTGACTTGACCGACTCCAGATGCGATCGCATGCGCTCGATGTAGTCATCTCGCAGGTCGTCGGCGTCGGCCAGCAACTTGTCTTGGCCCTCGAGGCCTCGAAAGAGTCGCAAACCCTCGTAAGGGAGTTTCATCTCCGCCGGATCGACGACGTGAAAGACCGAGACGTCTCGACGCTGGGCGCGCAGGACTCGGATGAGATCCATCTCGTCCTCGCTGATCCCGAGAAAGTCACTGAAAATCAGCACCATGCTCCGGCGGGGCGCACGCTCGGCGAGAGTTCGAAGTGCCTCCTCGAAGTTCGTCTCGCCGGTTCCGGGGAGGTGGTCGAGCAGATAGAATAGATCGTCGAGATGGCTCTCTTTCGACGAGGCCGGCAGATATTCGTGAGTCGACTCGGCAAAGCTCGCCCCCCCGACGGCGTCCCCCTGGCGCAAGAAGAGATAGGCCAGCGTCGCCGCCACAAAGGAGACGTAGCGCAGTTTGGTCAGGGGCGCTTGTTCACTGGCAAAGTCCATCGACCCCGAGCCGTCGACGAGAACGTAGGCCCGGAGATTTGTCTCGTCCTCGTACTCCTTGATGTAGTATTCGTCGGTTTTGCCGTAGACCTTCCAGTCGATGTGGCGAATTTCGTCGCCCGGCGTGTACTTGGTGTATTCGGCGAACTCCACGGCGCCACCGCGATGGGGTGAACGGTGGAGACCGGTCAGAAGTCCATCGACGAGGGTGCGAGCCCGGATCTTCATGTTCCCCATTTCCTCGAGGATGTCCGGGTCCAGATATTCCTGGCGCATATCACTCATGTCTTCAACAACTCGTCGATGACGTCCTCACTGGTGATGTCCTGAGCCTCGGCCTGGAAATTCGTCAACAAGCGATGGCGCAGCGTAATGTGCGCCAGGGCTCGCACATCGTCGGTCGAGACGGTCAGCCGCCCATCGAGGAGAGCTCGAGCTTTCCCGCTCAGAATCAAATACTGACTCGCCCGCGGGCCCGCGCCCCAGCTGACATATTCTCGGACGAAGTCGGGGGCCTGAGCGGCATCGGGACGCGTACGGCGCACCAGCGAGACGGCGTACTGGACGACCTCTTCGCTGGCCGGGACTTTGCGGACCAGCTCCTGGAGAGCGAGGACGTCGTCGGCGTCGAGGACCGATTGGGGGTCGGGCTCGTAGTTGCTGGTCGTCTTCTGGACGATTTTGACTTCGTTGGCTTCCTCTGGATAATCGACCTTGAGGTGAAACATGAACCGGTCGAGCTGAGCCTCTGGAAGGGGGTAGGTCCCCTCCTGTTCGATGGGGTTCTGGGTCGCAAAGACCAGGAAGGGGAGATCCAGCTCGTAAGTCGTGCCTCCGGCCGAGACTTCGTACTCCTGCATCGCCTGAAGCAGAGCGGCCTGTGTCTTGGGCGGCGTTCGGTTGATCTCGTCGGCCAACAGGAGGTTCGAAAAGATCGGCCCCTGGAGGAATTTGAATTCGCGCTCGCCCGTCCGCTGATCCTCCTCGAGAATGTCGGTTCCCGTGATATCGGCCGGCATCAAGTCGGGTGTGAACTGGATCCGGTTGAAGTCCAGATCCAGCACCTCGGCGAGCGTCTGGACCAGCGAGGTTTTAGCCAGTCCCGGCACGCCCATCAACAGCGAGTGTCCCCGAGCAAACAGGGCGATCAGAAGATGATGGATCAGCTCGTCCTGACCAAAAATCCGTTTGCGGATCTGTTCGATGATGGCGTCCCGGGCCTGGGCGATCTCTTCGACGCTCTCGAGATCGCTCTCCTCGAGCATGTCGCCCGATTCGGCCAGGGCCTGATCGGCTTCTTGGTTCATGGGTCTCCGTCGTGTCGAAGTCACTTGGCAACCAAGGAGGAGGGGCGTTCCCCTCCTCCCGTCGAATGAGGTCCGCTCGGACGCCGAACGCGACGCATTTCACCGTATATGATCCGAGACTCCCGTGGGTCCACCTCGCCGTCGACAACCCCTAGAATAGTCGTTAGAGCATGTCAGCAAATGTACGCTCGCGCTCGGCCTCGTCCGTCTCGCCGAGCTTCTCGTACGCCTCGGCTAGCATCTCGTGGATGGCGGGATCGAACGGGTTGATCCAGGCGGCTTCCAGGAGGTGATCTCGGGCGGCCTCGGCATCTCCAGCTTCGAGGGCGCCGCGTCCAAGTTCGACCCAGATCGACAGATACGACGGATAGAGGGTGCGAACCTCTTCGAGCGCCCGGAGTGCTTCTTCGGGACGTCCCGTCATGGTCAGGGCCTTGGCCAGCTCCGACTGGAGACGGGGATTGGGGGTCTCACTCTGCCGGGCGGCTCGACGGTACTGCACGGCCGATGCTCCGTATCGCTCGCGCGCCTGAAGCATGTCACCGATCTTCATGTGCTCCTTGGCCTCTGGCCTCTCGACCTCCTCGAACGAACGAGAACTCGATTCGCCATCGGTCTCGTCTTTGAAGACGAGTTTCTGGGGATCGTCCGCCTGCTCGGGAAACTCGACCGTCTCTCGCTGACGCAGATAGGTCTTCCAGCGCCGTTTGAAGTCCACAAAGTCCCGTCCCGTCACTTGCTCGAGTGCCGCCTTGGCGCCCCCGGCTTCGGGGATGGCTTCCAGAAGGCGGCGGATGGCCGAGTCCCCGACTTTCTTCTGGAGGTACTCCATGACCGTGTAGACTTCGGCGAACGCCGTGGCGGCATCTTCCTGGCTGGGGAGTTTGGCCATCGAGGGATGCATCTCTTTGAAGGTCACCAGATCGTCGGCCTCGAGTCGCTTCTGGAGGAGTTTTTCGGTCGAGGGGGGCAAGCGATGGGCGTCGGGACCGCGCCAGCGACGCTCCAAGAATTTGGCGATCCCCTCGTGCATCCAGATCGGGACCTGATTGGAGGTCTTGTGATTGATGACGTAGTGGACGTACTCGTGGACGAGCGTATCGACCCATTCGTATCCCCTCAACAGGGCCTTGGGGCTGGTGATCATCAGGCGATTGTACTTGCAGAGCGCGATCGTCCCCGATCGCCGGATGTCCTCTTCGGTCAGTCCCGAGACCTTGGCGAGCGTCGAGGTCCGCGGATAGACTTCGACGCGAATCGGCGTGTCGGGCTTGTAGCCGAGCTCCTCGCCGATGCCCTCGTAAGCCCGCTCGAGGGCCCGGCCCGCGTACGGGACGAGGACGCGGTCTTTGCCCGAATCGACGTAGATGTGGAAGCGTCCCTCGGGACTTTCGTGTTTCTCGTAGTCCTCGGTGACCTTCTGGGTGGCCGCGACGAGATCGCGAAACTCCTTCCAGCGCGAACCCGATGAGGCCCGATCGCTCTCGAGGAGTTGATCCATTCGATCGAGAGCGTTCCGATAGTTCCCCTTCATGTAGTGACTGCGCGCCTGCAAGTACTGGACTGCTGGCGCTTCGGGTTGGCGCTCGGCCAGCGCCTCGATCATGCGATCGGCCGCGCCGTATTGCCATTTCGACATGTGCTGGCTCGCCTCGCTCACCGATTGAGCGGCCACCCGTTGTCCGAATCCGGCGACGACGAGCCACATCGAGGCCGCGACACCGAGATATGTCCACCATCGAGTTGTCATGAACGCCTCCGCGATTACTCGACGAGACTCTTGTAGTATTGCTGAATTTCGCCTTCGTATTCCTGCAACTTGTCCTCTTTCATCGCCTCCATCAGTTCCCGGCGAAGCTCTTCGCGAGAGGCCTCGTCCTGTTGACCGGGGATTTCGACGGACTCTCGGCGCTGTTGTCGTCCGGAACCTCCTTTGCGCTGCTGGCGCTGCTTTTGCTTTTTGATCGTCTTTTTCATGGATTGTTTGAGCTTGTTCAATTTCTTCAGTGCCCCGCGCTCCGAGTCCAGCGCCCCCTGGGGCTCGCCCTTCGAGAGGCGTTTTTGCGCCTGTTTCATCTCCTTGTTGGCCTTCTCGAGCTTGGGCTGGAGCTTCTGTTCGAGCATCGGAAATTCCTTCGAAGCCTTCTCGATTTTTTGCTTCAGTTGTTTGGCTCTCTTCTCGATTTTCTTCTGCCGCTTCGAGAGCTTCTTCATCTCTTGTTGCTCGGACCGTTTCATCTGGGACTGAGCGCGCTCCATCATGCGCTCGAGCTTCTCTTTGATGGTTTCGCCCCGAGGGACCATCGATTCGATGCGTTCGACCGAGGCGTCCAATGCGCGCGATCGATCCGAGTCCGAGCGGGCGTGGCGCTTCGAAAGATTGAAGTTGAACTGGAGGGTCTGGAGGCGATCCAGCGATTGGCGCGCTGCCTCGAGTGCACGCTTGATGTCCTGTTGTTCGAGATTGGCACGGAGCGCCTCGAGGGATTCTCGATTCTTGCGCACGTCTTGTCGATGTGATCGAGGGACGTCGCGGCGTACGATCTCGTCGAGGTCGTTCAACTGGCGGTCGACCTTGTCGAGCATCTCGGGGATGAAGTCGTCGAGCATGCGATCGACCTTCTTCTTGCGCCGTTTGGCCTGTTTGCGTTGTATTTTCTCGGTCTTTTTCTCCAGTTTCTTCTCCATCGAACGGAGATTGTTCGCCTCGTTCATCAACTTCGACATCTTCTTGTCGAGCTTCGAGAGCCCCTTCGGTTGAGCACCCGAGAAC
>JAQCND010000578.1 GCA_028274765.1 Bradymonadaceae bacterium | reverse complement strand
GAGGCTTACGTGACACCGGTCGACGACGAGACGATCGGGGTTGCCTTCTTGTTCGAAGAGCACGGTCGATTCGATGATCTGCTCGAGGAGTTCCCCCTTCTGGCCGACCGTCTCGAGGGAGCGACCCCCGTCTCCGACGATCAGGGGGGCGGGCCCTTCGAGCAACGCGTGCGTCGTCCCCAGATCGGGCGGGTGTTGCTGGCGGGCGATGCGGCGGGATATCTAGATGCCCTCACTGGCGAAGGCGTCGCGCTGGCCGTCGAGACGGGGAGTCTGGCCGCCGAATCGATTGCCGACGGCGAGCCGGGGAGCTACCCGGCTCGATACCGACGCGCCACCCGGACGTATTTCGGGCTGACGGAGATGCTGCTGTGGATTCGACAGGTCCGACGGTCGCGAGTGCCGCTGATCGAGCTACTCGATCGTATCCCCTTCGTCTTCGATGGGTTTCTCGAGGGGCTGGGCGGACGGAGCTGGGGATGAATCAATAGTCGTAGCCCTGCATTTCATCCTCGTCGAACGCCACCCCCAGCCCTTGAGCGATGCGGTTGACGAAGTTGAAGTAGCTGGCCACGAGATTGAGATTTAGGATTTCTTCGTCGCTGAGGCCTGCTTCCTGCAGCGTCTCGACTTCTCTCTCCTCGCATGCGTCGGGGGACTGGGTCAGGAGCTCGGCGTAGTCAAGCATGGCACGGCGGCGTTCGGGCAAATTCAGCGCGCGCCAGTCTTTCATGAGCATTTGCAATCGCTCGTCGTCGTTCCAGTAGGCGTCGAGCGCCACGCTGTGGTGATGGCGGCAATAATCACAGTCGTTGGCCGTCGAGACGACGGTCGCGACCATCTCGCACTCCTCGCGGCTCAGTGCTACCTGCTCGAACATCAGCGTCGTATACAGCTCCATGTGCGCTCGCATCGCCTCGGGCTCGAGGCTGTGGATCTGCATGATGTTGGCGACCTTGCCGCGCTCGTCGGCGATGGCGTCGTAGATGTCGGCGAGTTCGCCCTCGGCGTCCGCTTCGTCGATGATATCGATCCAGGCCATGTTCGTCTCGCTCGCATGTCAGACAATCAATGTCGAAACCGCCTCGGTATACGGGTGGGTCTTCGAGTGTGCGCGTTTCAAATTCGAGCGATTGTCGTCGTTGATGCTGCTCCGTCCGATGGTGGGGCGATTTTGGTTCGAGGTATGGAACGTATCATCCATGGGACCGGCGGGGACACCCACTTCCAGGGGCAGTGCAGAGCTCCTCCGAAGACCTCATCGTTTTGCGACGGACTCGAGCTCGCCCCCCCATCCAATTTGCCATGCCGTACAAGCCGGCGGGGACGCCGGCGCTCCGAGGACCTCATCGTCCGGCGACGGACTCGGGCTCGCTTCCCGTCCAGGTGGTGATGCCATGCAAACCGGCGGCCTTACCGACATATCGCCGCCGAGACTCGACGCCGACATGTCCCCCTCGCGCCCGACGTCCGTCATCGTCCCGGCTCGGTGGGGAGAGCCGAATCGAGTGACGCCGTATCACTAATTGAAGGGAATCGAGCTGGCCGACAGGTCGGAAGCGCTCGCCACGGGAAACGTGATGTAGAAACTCGTGCCCTCGTCGACGGTGCTCTCGACGTCGATGTCCCCGTCGAAAGACGTGACGATGTTCAGAGACATCGACAGCCCCAGTCCCGTCCCCTCGTCGACGGATTTGGTGGTAAAGAAGGGATCGAAGATGCGATTGAGATCCTCTTCGGGGATTCCTTCTCCCGTGTCGCTGATCTCGACGCCGACGTGCTCTTCGCCTTCCATGTAGGTCCGGACGATGATGCGATCATCGCGTGTGTCTCGATCGTCGGGGAGTGCCTGGATGGCGTTGACGAGGATGTTCATGAAGACCTGTCCGAGCGCGCTGTCATTGGCTCGAATGGGGGGAACTTTCTCGAAATCTTGAATGATTTCAGCATCGGGGGGCAGGTCGCTTTCGGCGAGTCCCACCACCGACTCGAAGACGTCCCGCACGTCGACGAGGCCGATTTCGTTGTCGTCGGAGCGATAGAAGGAGCGAAGGTCGTCGACGATCTGCTGGACGCGGTCGGCCCCTTCGAGTGATTGATCGACGACATCCACCCATTCGTCGGCGTATTGACGGGGGATGGCATCGTTGTGGCGCTCGAACTCCTCCTGGAGGAAGTAGAGATTGGTGACGATGTACGAGAGGGGATTGTTGATCTCGTGGGCGAGTCCGGCGGCGAGCGTGCCGAGCGAGGCGAGTCGGTCGGTGACCTCGAGCTGAGCGCGGAGTCGTTTTTCCTCGCGGATGTCGCGCCCGACGACGAAGACGATCTCGCGCTCGCCGGTCTCGAAGTAGCTGGCCGTCACACGCACGTCGATCTTGTCGCCATCCTTGGTGTGCCATTCCCCCTCGCGAGGCTCCATGCCGCCGTTTTCGACGATGGACTGGAAGATCCTCTGGTAGTAGCTGTCGTCGTCGGAGACGATGACCTCGGAGACGTGCATCCCGCGCGCTTCGTCGGGGTCGTAACCGGTTAGCTCGAGAAACGCCGGATTGAAATCGATGATCTCGAGTCCATTCCCGTCGACTAGATAGATGCCCTCGACGCTCTGTTCGATCATGGCGCGATAGCGTTGCTGGCTCTCGCGCAGAGCACGTTCGGCCTCGCGCCGCTCCTCGATTTCGCTTCGAAGCTCCTCGTTGATGCGCTGAATTTCCTCAGTTCGCTTCTGGACGCGCGTTTCGAGTTCGTCGCGGTGCTGGCGTAACTCGCTGGTCATGTGGTTGAAGGCTCGGCTCAAGTGACCGATTTCTCCCCCTCGCTCCGTCTCGAGTTCGACATCGAATTGGCCTCGTTCGACGCGTTCGAGAAGCTCGGTCATCTCACGAATGGGCTCGAGCGTGTTCCGCACGCTCATCACGATGATCATACTGGCGACGATGGTGGCGAGAATGAGGCTCACCAATACGAGCCACGTCATCCGGTCGGTGCTCGAGGTGACATCTTCGCGATGTCCCCCGATGGCGAGCGACCAGTCGGTAGCCGGGACGGGCGCGAAGGCGAGGAAGCACTCCCCGACTCCGGGTTGATGGTACGTCCCCCATCCGGTTTCGCGATCCTTCAACGTCTGGGCGATGGTATGGAGGTGGCGAGTCTCGTCGAGGTCGGCGAGTTGGCGAGGCTCGCCCCCGGGCAGTTCGTTGTTGTTGAGGATAGTGCCCTCGTCGTCGAAGACGAGCACACGTCCCGAAGCCCCGACCGTGATGGCCTCGAGGGAGGCAAAGAGCATCTCCGTGGGAATGAAGGTGGTGACGATCCCCTCCAACCCCGCCGTCTCCGCGGAATCGCGATCCGGGACGGGCGCCGAGATGGCGAGGGCGGGACGGTCGATAAACGTCTCGATGGGAGAGAGCGTTACACGCCCCGTCTCGGCAGCACGACGCCAGTGTTCGTGATCGGCCAGGGCGATGGATTTGCCGGAGACATCCGAGGGAATCGCCGTCAGGATGCGGCCCTCCCGAGGGGACGAATAGACGAGGTGGTGAAATTCGGGATAGATGTCGCGTTCGTGACGGAGTGTGCCTCGAATGTCCGAAGCGACTCCGAGTTCGATCGAGAGCCGATGGAGTGCGCGTCTGTAGCCGAGGATCCGGGTGTTGAGTTTGTCGGCGTAGCTCTCGCTGGTCAGGATGGTATTCTGGCGGATCTGCTCGAGCTGAGAGCTCGTCGAGAGTCGCCACGACAACAGCCCGACGACGGCGAGCGATAGAATGACTACCGGGAGTACCCCGATCAGGATCTTGTTCTGGAGTCTCATAAGGTTCCCAAAGCCCGAGACTCGAACCATTGACGACGAAGTGTCTCCATCGCGCGGGTACCGCGCAGGGTCTCGAGGGTGCGATTCAGTTGATGGACGAAGGCATCTCGAACCGACGGCCCGACGGCCACGGCACGCGGTCGGCGTGCCAGACGGCCTCCAACGGATTGGAGGGGAAGATCACGACTATCGGCCAGATGTGCCGCAAATCGCCGCTCCAGCGAGCAGAGCTCGATCGTCCCTGCGAGGAGCTGCTCGAGACAGGTTCGCTGACCGATCTTCGTCGAGAGGGGCTCGGGCCCCAAGGCCTCCTGTCTGTACATCCCAAATCGGGTCGTCGAGACGGGGCGCCCTCTCGACAGGATAGGCATCCATGCATCGATCGGCGCGATGTTCTCGTGGTGAGGGCCTCTCTTCACTCGAGCGGTCACGGTGTCGCGCTTGTACGCTCCGTATGATTCGGTGACGTGAATCGCTTCGGGCAGCCAAGACGAGCCCGATACGCCGATGAGTAGATCCAGGCGCTCGGCTTCGAGTTGGCGCCATCCCTCGTCGGCGGGGACCGGGATGAATGCGTAGTCGCGCTCCAGATGGTCGAGGAGCATCGATGTAAATTCGATGTCGAATCCGACCGGGCGTCCGCGCTCGTCGAGCCCCGTATATGGCTTGCGTGCGGGGGCGAATCCAACTCGCAGAAGTGTGTCGTCGAGGTCGGCCCCCGCATCCGAGCTGAAGGGAGAGAGCGAAGATTCCAGAATGGGGCCGAGATCGTGGGCGGATTCGTACTCGAAGGTCGAGTCTTCTTTGATAACCAGCGTCGAGGAGTTGTCACAGGCGCCCACAAGCACCGCGCCGATTCCGATGAGCAGCCAGCTCCACACCCTCGTTTGTGACAACAACGACTTCATGGGGGGCTATCGCGAATACGGAAGCGACGAAGATACGTCTTGTTGACCAATCGACGATCTCCAGGATGGTCGATGTCCGTCCCTTTTCCATCCCGTTTGACCGAGGGAACATACCGTGTTTGCGATGCAGTCATTGACGTATATCGTAGCGGAGCATCGGAGTGAGTACAACCCTCTCCTCCCATCAGGGGAGGGCAATCGCATTAGAGATTGAGCAACACGTTCACGATTCAATCTCCGTCAGGTCGCCTCCCCCTCCGGCCAGAGAGTCGCTGAAGCCATGTGCCAGTAGAGGTGCTCGTTTCCTTGAAATGACCTGTGCGTCTGGACGTGAGCTCCCTTGCTGGACTCTCGATTCAGCGTCCTCTCGATGAGGGATGAAGCGATCGAGGGCCCGTCTCGTCGAGGCATACGCTCCCGCTGCGTTATCTAGATGTCCCATACGATCGCCCTGCTCGTCCCTCCATACGGAGCGGCGGCGAGCAGGGGGCCGGCTTGAGGGAGAAACGAGTTGAAGTGTGTCGCTTCCCTCGTGGAACGTCTCGCCGGGAATCAGTGACCTTCGAGGTCGCGGCCCCTCGATCAACGCGAGTGATCCTCCTCGATCGCCTCGGCGGCGAGCCGGCCCGATTGGAGGCAGAGCGGGACGCCCCCGCCCGGATGGACGCTGCCCGAGGCCAGATAGAGTCCCTCGACCTCGTCGACACGGTTGGCGGGACGCTGGAAGGCCGCCCACTTGGAGTTGGAGGCGGCCCCGTAGATGGCGCCCCGGCTGCCGGGGAAGCGTTCGGCCAGATCGAGGGGGGTGCGTTCCCAAACGATCTCGTCATCCGACGCGATGAGATCGGCCGACCGGAGGCGTGCCATGACGCGCTCTCGCAACTCGTGCCAGGGTTCGGGGCGGCGAAGCTCGTCGGCTTCGACGGGAGGAGCGTTGGCCATCACGAAGAGCGGCTCGGTCGCCTCCCAGCCGTCGCGGCGGTGGGCCTTCTCCTGGGCGCAGAGATAGACGGTCGGATCGTGTGGAGGGCGTCTGCGGTCGAAGATGTCGCGAAATTCCTCCTGGTAGTTCTCGGGAAAGAGGGCGGTGTGTGCCGGTCGCTGTTGCTCGGGACGACGTCGAGCCCGAATGAGCGCATTCCATCCCGACATCGAGCGCTCGAGCGTCCGATCGGGTCCAGTCGCCTGTTGAGACGCCAGGAGGTCGTCATCGAGATAGTCGAGTTCGGTGTTGGCCACGACGGCGTCGCACGGGTGCCGCCCTTCATCGGTCTCGACGCTCCGGATGTGTCCTCGCTCGACCTCCAGCGAGCGGACGGGGGTCTCGAATTGAAAATCGGCCCCCATCTGCCGGGCGATCGAGGTCAGGGTGCGAGCGATCTCGAACATCCCGCCCTCCACGCCTCGAGCGCCGAGCCCCAGCTCGACCCAGGCGATACAGTGGAGAGTGGCCGGCGCCTCGCGGGGATCCGAACCGGTGTAGGTGGCAAAGCGGGCGAGGACGTCGCGGAGTTTGGGGTGATCGACCCGGGATTCGATGGCACTCCACATCGTGTTCATCGGATCGATGTCCCGGAGGGCTCCGAATGCCTGGAACCCGAGTCCGGCCATCGAGCCGAGGGTGGGCGCATGATCGAAGATGAAATGGGGGGCAGCGGCCTCCCAGATCGATTGCGTGTATTCGAGAAACGACTCCAGATCGTCGGCGGCTGCGTCACCGAAGGTGTGCCGGGCACTCTGGAGGGTGCGCTCGAGTTCCCCGTACGTCTCGAACGTCGTGCCGTCGGGATAGAGATACCGAAAGGCGGGATCGGGATGCACCCACTCGAACGCTTCGTCGAGGGAGACGGGTGTGGAGGCGAGCAGTTGCTCCAGCACGCTCGGGAGGGTCAGGAGACTCGGGCCGGTGTCGAAGGTCGTGCCGTCGACCGAGGCCGTGCCGATTTTGCCGCCGGGCTCGGGAGCGGCCTCGAAGACGGTGACATCGTATCCACGGGCAGCGAGCGCGACGGTGGCGCTCAATCCTCCGGCGCCAGCGCCGACGATGGCAATGCGAGGGGGCTCGGACATGGTCGGTGAGAAGGTGAGAGTCGAATGTCGTATACCAGTCAGACGAGGGGGTTGGAGTCGAGACGATCGCGTGCAGAGCCGGCGAGGCCCCCGCTCATCGCTCGGATTTGCGGTTGTAGCTGCGCCCGCCCCATTCGATCGCCCCCTGGAGGTGCCAGCGCCACGAGTTGAGAGCGATCGCGACGAGTCCGAGGACGCCGAACGGATGGAACACGACACTCCCGGGGGGATGGTTGAATCGCAGGGCGGCCGCCGTGCGAAGGACGAGATTGGCGGTGACCCCGACGAGTCCCGCCGTCCACCACGTCGCCGGGAGGCTCAGCCACGCCCAAGCCCCGACGACTCCATACGGAGCGACGAAGGTCGTCATGTAGAGTGCGACGGCCATCAGCAGGGCGATCGAGCTGCCCAATCCTTCGTAGAGATTCTTCGAGAACCCCTGCCAGAGGTCGCTCCCCGAGCGATACATGCAGCAATCGGCAATTTCGAAGCCATCGCCGAACTCCACGCGCCGGCCCGATTCCTTGAAACGCCGGGCCAGA
>JAQCND010000577.1 GCA_028274765.1 Bradymonadaceae bacterium | reverse complement strand
TTCGAGATCTGGATAGCTCGAACGGCACGTACGTCAACGGAAGGAGGATCGAGCGCCACGTCTTGAGCACTGGCGATCGCATCTACATCGGCGATGTCTCGATCGGATACAACGAAACGGGCGATCCGGACGACACACTGGGAGCCGATCGGGGAAAGAATGATGGTTCATTTACTCCGGATGACAATGACTGGCAGATGGAGACGAGACGATCGGAATCCCTGTTCGAGCGCATCTCGAACAGGTTGAAGAGCTTGTTCTCATAGGTTTAACATCACATTTTTCTTCGCCGTTCGAGCCGATTCCGCTGAAAATAGATAGGAACCCGAGTGCGCTAATCCCCGAGATTCCATGGATCCATTGGGGATACGACAATCCTCATCGGAAGATCGCTTTTCGTCTCCGTCGGTCGAACGAAACGGAGGCCTCTAATCCGACATCCGAACGGTGCCGTACTCCGTCGTGCCCGGCAATGGAATCTCTGGAATACACTCGGGGGCGCAACATGTCCGTAACATGCCCAATGGAGGGCCCGGCTCGTCTCGTTCATCTCGGACGTCCCGCTCGTGGCCCTGTTTAGGGTCGAAACAATACGCGTACCTTGTCGAACGACTCGTTTGTTGTCATGGGTTCGCATGAGGCCGGTTCGCTCCTCGAACCGATACCTCTTTGATTCACATGTTTTCTCGTCGACCTGCATCGGCACGAACCATGGATCGCATCTATCTCGACTGGAACGCGACGTCGCCGCTTCTGCCTTCGGTTCAGGATGCCATGACCGAAGCTCTGGAATCGGTCCCCGGCAACGCCTCGAGTGTCCATCAACACGGTCAGCAGGCGCGTTCGATCGTCGAGCGGGCCCGTCGCGCCGTCGCCGACGCCGTGGGTGCTCCGGGCCAGTCGGTCGTGTTGACTGGAGGCGCGACCGAGAGCAACAACCAGGTGCTTCGAAGCCACGTCCGTCGCGTCGACGACCCTCACATCGTCTGTTCGGCCGTCGAACATCCCTCGGTCATCGAGGTGGTCGAGCAGCTCGGCGAGGAAGGCGTCGAGGTCGCCATCTGTCCGGTCGACGAGGCCGGGCGGCTCGACCGAGAGTATCTGCGCGACGAGCTCAAAGCGGGTGCGACGCTGGTCAGCGTGATGTGGGCCAACAACGAAATGGGGAATCTCTACCAGGTCGGCGAGCTCGCCGACATGATCCACGAGTATGGCGCCCTGCTGCACAGCGATACGACCCAGGCGTTCGGCCGTCTCCCCATCGATTTCGAATCGTCGGGGGTCGATATCGCGACGCTCTCGTTTCACAAGACAGGCGGCCCCAAGGGCATTGGGGCCCTCGTCCTGCGCGAGGGATGCAAGGTCGGCTCGCTGATGGCGGGGGGACACCAGGAGCGAGGGCGTCGTCCCGGCACCGAAAACGTGCCGGCCGCGGCGGGCCTGGAGGCTGCGGCCCAGGCGGTCGACGAGCAAGTCGAGACCTGGCAACAAGAGATGAAACAGCAGCGTTCGACGTTTCTGGAGCAGCTCCGCGAGGCGATCGATGATTTCGAGATCCGCGGCCACACGGAGCAGTGTCTGCCCAACACGCTCAACCTCGCCTTTCCCGATATCGACGGCGAAGATCTGCTGATGGCCCTCGATCTGGAAGGGGTATCGGTCTCCAGCGGATCGGCCTGCACGGCGGGATCCCTGGAGCCGAGCCACGTCATCCTGGCGATGGGCTACGACCACGACGACGCCCGTCGCTCGGTTCGCTTCAGCTTCGGCCCCTCGACGAGCCAGGCGTCTCTGGAGGAGGCGGCCGATCGCATCGGTCGCGTCGTGCGGCGCTTGTCGAATATCTGAAGGTTTACTAGAAGAGAGACTCGCACCATATCCCTCCCCTCTCGCAGCGAACGAGCCGAGACCATGTCGACGACCGAACACATCGACATCGAACAGAAGACACCCGACATCGACCTGCCCCCGGTCGAGGACCCCGACGATCTCAGCTCCATTGTCGAAGATCGCGTCGTCGTGGCGATGAGCGGCGGGGTCGACAGTTCGGTCACCGCCGCTCTGTGTGCCGAACAGGGGCTCGATGCCGTCGGACTCTCGATGCGACTGTACGCGACGCCTCAGGAAGATTACTCCAAAAGCTGTTGTTCGCCCGACGATCTCTTCGACGCCCGACAGGTGGCCGACGAGTCGAACATTCCTTTTTATGTGGCCAACTATCAGGAGGTCTTCCAGGAGCGCGTGATCGACTACTTCGTCGACGAGTATCGTCGCGGTCGGACGCCCAATCCCTGTGTGGCCTGCAACAATCATCTCAAGTTCGACATCTTGCTGGATCGGACGCTGGCGCTCGGGTCGCGTTACCTGGCGACCGGGCACTACGCGCGTGTCGACCACAGCGGCGATCGGCCGCGTCTGCTTCGGGGGGTCGACAAAACCAAGGATCAGTCGTACTTCCTCTTTGGCATCCCCCGCGAGGCACTCGATCGCATTCTCTTCCCGCTCGGCGAACTCGAGAAGGGTGAGGTGCGTGAACACGCCGAACGACTCGGGCTTGTGACAGCCGACAAGCCCGAAAGTCACGAAATCTGCTTTGTCGGCGGGGGTAACTACGAAGAGTACGTCGAAGAACGACTCGAAGAAGAGGAGCGCAAGCCAGGCAAGATCGTCCATCAAAACGGCGAAGAACTCGGCGAACACGACGGGATCCACCAGTTTACGATCGGCCAGCGGCGTGGGCTCGGGTTGAGCTATCATGAGCGCCTTTACGTTCAGTCGATCCGCCCCGACACGGGGACGATCGTCGTCGGGCCCAAGCAAGGGCTCGAATCCCAGGGACTGGTGGCGGAGCGATGCAACTGGCTCGCCTTTGATCGCCCCACCGGACCGATCGAATGCGACGTCCAGATTCGCTACAACATGGACCCCGTGCCGGCCCTCGTGACGGTGGGTGATGACGCCGACACGGCCTTCGTCGAGTTCATGGAGCCCCAGGAGGCGATCACGCCCGGCCAGGCGGCCGTCTTCTACCGCGGCGAGGAGGTGCTCGGCGGGGGCTTTATCGAGGAGTCTCGATGACCACCGACGATCGAGCCGAAGTGGGTGACTCGGAGACGCCCGGTCGCGATCATCGTACCGATCTCGGGCCTCTTCAGCAGCAGCTAGGCTACGAGTTCGACGATCTCCAGTTGCTCGAGCGCGCCCTCATTCACCGTTCCTATCGAACGGAACACGCCTCGATCGAGCGCGACAATCAACGCATGGAGTTTCTGGGCGACGCGGTGCTTGGGCATGCTGTCGCCGATGCTTTATTTCGCCGCGACCGAGAGGTCGACGAGGGAGTCCTCTCGAAGCGTCAGAGTCAGCTCGTTCGCAAATCGGCCCTCGCCCGCATCGCCCGGACGCTGGAGCTGGGCGATTATCTCCGACTCGGCAAAGGAGAGGCCATGACTGGCGGGCGCGAGCGGGCGAGCTTGTTGGCCGATGCCTACGAAGCGGTACTGGCGGCCATCTATCTCGACGATGACTTCGAGGCGGCACGTCGTGTCGTCCACGATCTCCACGAGACCGATTTTGAGGAATCGACCGACACTCTTCGGCCGAGTGATTTCAAGAGCCGACTCCAGGAGTGGACTCAGGAGTACCTGGAACTACAGCCGACTTACACCATCGTCGACGAAACGGGGCCCCCTCACGATCGCACCTTTACGGCCCGAGTCGCACTCGACGACCGAGAGCGCGGGCGCGGTCGAGGGCCCACGAAACAGCAAGCCGAACAGCGAGCCGCGGCCGAAGCGCTCGAGCAACTCCAGCAGCGAGACCTCGAGACTGAATCTTGAGGGGGGACGGGAAGACTCGAGGGGCCGCGAGACGTTGTCGAAGTGCATCGGTTCCGGGCCGAAAAGCTCTGGACTATTCCAAACAGCACGCAGGAGACTCACCATGATAGGCGGGTTCGGACTACCGGAAATTCTCCTCATACTGGCTGTCGTCCTGATCGTCTTCGGGGCGGGCAAACTCCCCCAGGTGGCGGGGCAGCTCGGGACGGGCATCCGCAACTTCAAAGATTCGCTGCGGGAGGAGGAAGACGAGGACTCGAACAAGAAACTCGAGGACAAGACATAATTTCGTTCTCGGAACCCCGTGCGTCTTCGCCGCGAGTTGCGAAGTCGTCGAGGAGAGTCCCCATCGACTCTCAAATTCAGACATGGCGACTGAGTTCGACGCTGGGCTCGTCCCCGGGCCCCCCTCGCTCCTCCAACGAGTCGCTCGTTACTCCCCACGCGACAAGAATCATTGCTCAGACCAGGAGCTCCGGGTCCCCCCCCGTGCTCGTGAAGCAATTGCTCATCCATCCACTTGTTTCCGATCGAGACACGCCGAGGAATCATGCCACTTCGAAGTATGACTGGATTCGGTCGAGCCGAGGGCGCCGGCGACGAATGGCGCGCCCGGGTCGAATGCAAGAGTGTCAACAAAAAGCGGCTCGACATCCGCGTCCATCTCCCCAGCGAGTTCAATGCCCTCGAGCCTACAGTGCGTGACATCGTGCGCGATCGCGTCGAACGAGGTCGCGTCGAGGTGCGCATCGATCTCGACTTCGTGCCGAGTGATGCGGACGAGCCACGCGAGGGCGATGCCGGCAAACTTCTCGACCCGGAGAAGTTCCACGCGCTCAGCCGAGAGCTCCGGCAGTTGGCTCAGCACTCGGCGACGGGGCCCGTCTCGCTCGAGGACATCCTGACGTTTCACGAACACTTCGAACGCGAACGGCCCGTCGAGATCGACGAAGACAACGAGATGTTCGTCCAGATCGTGACCGATGCCACCGAAGCGCTCATCGATGCTCGCACCGAGGAGGGCGAGGGTCTGGCCGACGATCTGCTCGACTATCTCGACGAACTCGGCCAGACGATCGCCGCGTATCAGGAGCGGGCGCCTCGCGCCATGGAGGCGCTTCGCGTACGCATCGAGGAGCGCGTCCACGAGGCGATGGATGATTTCGAGGGAGCCACTCCCGACGATCAACGACTCGCCGAAGAGATCGTCTATCATACCGACCGAGCCGACGTCTCCGAGGAGCTGCAGCGCACCGAATCCCACCTCGACAACATTCGCGATCTCGTCGAGACGTCGGACCTCGCGGAGCCGGTCGGCAAAGAGATCGACTTCTACCTCCAGGAGCTGGTACGCGAGACCAACACCCTGGCCTCCAAGAGTCACGATTCGGAGTTGACCGATATCGCCATTTCGGCCAAATCACTCGTCGACAAGATGCGCGAGCAGGCGGCCAACGTCGAATGAACGCCGCTCGCGGCTCGCGCCCCGCCATCGCTGCTCACCACGTCTCTCGCTCCGCGGTCTCTCTTCGTCATGTCTGGAACTCGAGGTGTTCTTCTCATCGTCTGCGGTCCGTCGGGGGTCGGCAAGACGACGATGTGTCATCGTCTTCTGGAACGATACGATCGTCTCCAGTTCAGCATCAGCTACACGACCCGCAATCCCCGCGACGAGGAGACGGATGGCGCGGACTATCATTTTATCGATGACGACGAGTTTGATCGGATGCGAGAAGCAGGGGAGTTCGCCGAGTGGGCCGAAGTCCACGGGCATCGCTACGGCACGGCTCGTTCCACCATCGAAGACGCCTGGTCGGAGGGGGCCGACCTCGTCTTCGACATCGACTATCAGGGAGCCGATCAGCTGACCTCCCATTACGACCATGCGGAGGCCGTTTTCGTCGTTCCCCCGAGCATGTCGGAGCTGACGTCCCGACTGAAAGGACGGGGCACTGAAGGCGAATCGGATCT
>JAQCND010000575.1 GCA_028274765.1 Bradymonadaceae bacterium | reverse complement strand
TGCCGTCGCCGTTGCTATCTTTCTGGTTGGAATTGGGCGTTTGAGGACAGTTGTCGCGACTGTTGGGCACCCCGTCGCCATCGGCATCGTTGTTGTTGTCGCTATCCGTGCAGGCATCGCCGATGCCGTCGTCGTTGCTATCTTTCTGGTCGGGATTCGGAGTTTGTCGACAGTTGTCGTTGGCATCGTTGACGCCATCACCGTCGGAATCGTCACAGGCGTCGCCGACACCATCGCCGTCGACATCACTCTGGCTCTCGTTCTTGGTGTTCGGACAGTTGTCGTTGCGATTGGCGATCCCGTCGCCGTCGGTGTCGATACCTTTGTCGTCGCAGGCATCGCCCTTGCCGTCGTCGTCGAAGTCTTTCTGATCCTTGTTGGGAACGCGCGGACAGTTGTCATTCGAGTCGGGAATGCCATCGTCGTCCGTGTCCGTGGACTTGTTCTCGCACGCATCACCCGTTCCGTCGTTGTCGGAGTCCTTTTGACCCGGATTGGGTGTATTCATGCAGTTGTCGTCGATATCCTTGACGCCGTCGTCGTCGGAATCGTCGCAGGCATCGCCCGAGCCGTCGCGATCGGAAATCTTCTGATCCGGATTGGAGGTCTTCGGACAGTTGTCGAACTTGTCTTGGACGCCATCGCCATCGGAGTCCTCCGAGCAGGCGTCACCTTGGCCGTCATTGTCGGCATCGGATTGATTGCGATTCTGGACCTTCGGACAATTGTCTCGAGTGTCCTCGACGCCGTCGCCGTCGTCATCGGAGTCGCAGGCATCACCCTGACCGTCACCGTCGGTATCGGTCTGAGTGCCATTGGGGGTCTGGGGACAATTGTCGTTGCGATCGCCGATCCCGTCGCCGTCGGCGTCCTCCGGGGGCTCGAACCACTTGGGCGGCTGGTACGAACCGGATTGAGCGGCCTTCTGAGCGACCCCCCGGATCCAGTCTCGCCAGCGATAGACTTCGGTATAGATGGAACTGCTGCAGTTGCCACCGCCTCGCGAGAGGGCCCCGAGCACACGACCCTGACCGTCGATGGCCGGGCCGCCGGAGTCGCCCCGACAGGTGCCGCCATTGCCGAGGAAGTCGCCGCTCTGGATTTGGGGACTTCGGCACCTCGTGCCGCGACAGCGAACTTGTCGGCCCCGATTGATGCGGCGCGTGCCGGAGCGTCCGGGCTCATTCTGCCCCGTCCTCCCGTAACCGATGGCGTCGTAGGTTAGCCCACGCTGGACCGGAGACCCGAGACGGGGCGCGATCGGCTGGGCTTCACTGCTGGGAATGTCGTTCTGAAGGGTCATCAGCGCGATATCCCGCCCACATACGCCGTCGCCACCAGGGGGAATGTGAACTTCCTCGACACGCCTGAAGTTGCCACTGCGGAGCCGAGTCTCAGTCGTCACGGAAATGTTTCGAGACGTAATCTGGCTCGTGAATCTCGTGGATCCACATCGAACTCCTGGGCTCGAAAGCTCGGAAACACAGTGTTGAGCCGTCAACACCAGGTTCGGGGCGATCAGGGTTCCCGTACAGGTACCCCGGCGTCTCCCTCGTTGAACAGCCATCCCCACAACATGAGTTGGACTGGTCGCGACCTGGCCATTCTTGATACTCTGTTGAGATTGCTCAGTCGCCTCGGGCTGCTCGCCGGGAAGGTAGGTCGGCCCCTCGATATCGACGGGGGTGCGGCTAGCATCGCCACATCCCATGGTGCCGAGCAGGAGGGCCGCGACGACCCCTACCCAAAGAGCCTCGCGATGACGGTTGAGAGACGAACTCGACTGCCGCACAGAAACCTCCATTCCATTCGAGCGTGATGTCATAGATGTCCGCATCGGGATTCAGGGAGCATCGTTGATACTTTTCGGACCATATCGGAAATGTCAGACGTTGCCAAATCAGCCTGCAGAGGACCCGTCAAATGTTCTGATAACTTCCAGGCAAAAATTGTTCCGTAAGAGGTTTAACATGAAATGCTCACCGATGACAGGGATACGGGAGCTTCGGAGGACGAAGAGAGCCGATATCGTCGACTCGTCGCCAACACGTCCCCGGATCGGGCCCTCTCCGCAGAGCACCACTTCCGGGGAGCCCGTTTTCCTCCGATAGTACCGGATGTTAGCTTCGAAACATCCTCACGATCTGAGGGGAGCAGTCGACGTCGTCGTGCGCCCGCTCGCGCCGACTCGCCGTCGATAGATCGACATTCCCCAGAGTAGACGTACCGGTCGCCCACGGCCCGCGTCGATCAACGGAAGAGGACGATCGATCATTTCTCAACATGCGACCCATCGGCCGTCGACGAGCGTGTTCCGTACGGATGTCGAGCCAGAGCTGCGTTGGTCCACTCGCGCTCGCCCGTGACTTCGTGGCCGATCCACTCGGGGAGACAGACGGACTCGTCCGGTGTCTCGAGTTCGACCTCGGCCAGGACCAGCCCGGCATGGGCGCCGCCGAAGCGATCGATCACCCAGTCGGCCCCCTCGTATCGACCGTGACATCGAACCTTGGAGACTTGACGATCGCGACAGAAGAGATCGAGCATCTCTTCGGACTCGTCGGGAGGAATGGCGTACTCGAATTCGGGGCGAACGTGAGACGTCTCGTCGGTCTCTCCGGGCGGACCCTTGATCGTCAACCACGCTTCGGATGTATCGTTCGCCTCGTCGGCGAGCCTCTCGAGACGGTCGGGCTCGATCGAAACTGCACGCGACGTCTCGGTGAGTGGGCGGACGAGCCTCACTCGGACGGTCGTATCGTCGGAGGTCTCGATATACCCCTGACGCATCCACCTGGCCTCGTCGATACCACCGTGCCACGTATCGGCGTGCACGCGAAACTTGCGCTCGATTTCCGTTCCCATGGGTCTCATCTCCTCTGGCACAACGCGTCGACGGAGAGAGGCGTACGGACGCAAGACGCGCCCGTCCATCCACGCTTCAACAGCGACCAATGGCACGTCGACGTGAACCATCGAGTTCGTTCGACATCTTTCGAGTGACCCCGCTCTCTCCATGCGCCCGAAACTCTTCCGCGATCCTGTCCACAACATCATCGCGCTCGATCTCCAGGACGAGGTCGAACGCGTTCTCTTTCAGCTCGTGGGCACGCGGGCCTTCCAGCGTCTGCGGCGCGTTCGACAGCTCGGATTTGCTCACCTGGTCTACCACGGAGCGGAACACACGCGATTTACGCACAGTCTCGGCGTCTTCCACGTGGCGCGCCGCATGTTTTCGGCCATCGAAGACGAGTTCGACAGGTCGCGTCGCGTCGAGGCCATGGCGGCGGCTCTGCTCCACGACATCGGGCACGGCCCCTTCAGCCACGCGATCGAACCGGTCACCGAGACCGATCACGAGGTCTACTCCGCCCAGATCATTCGCGATCCATCCACCGATGTCCACCGCATCCTCGCCGACGTCGACGACTCGCTTCCCGACCGGGTCGCCCAGTATTTCGAGCCCCGGGACGATTTTCCACCGGCGAAACAGGCACTCCGCGATCTGGTGGCGAGTCAGCTCGATGCCGATCGTCTCGATTACATTCTGCGCGATCGCCTGGCAACAGGCGTCCAGATCGGTGGATACGACTTCGAGCGTATCCAGACGATGCTGGAGACCTCCGTCACCCGGACCGACAGCGGGGACGAACGGACGCGCCTGGCCGTCAGCCACCGGGCACGCGAGGCGGTCGAAGGCTATCTGATCGCCCGGTTTCACATGTTCA
>JAQCND010000573.1 GCA_028274765.1 Bradymonadaceae bacterium | reverse complement strand
TGTACTCGCCTCGCTGAGCCGTTCGTCTTCGCCGTCCTGGATGACCGAATCCGGGCCGCGAGCGGCCGAGCTCGCCCCGCAGAGTCCTTCGCCCGCCTTCTCTCGCGTGGCGGTCGCCTCCGGGTCGTGCTCTGAGACACGGGGAGACGAACTCGTCTCCTCCTCGGACGATGACGGGGACTCGGCGCCATCGACCTCTCGTGAGACGCTCGAATCCGGACCGCGTCGGGGGGAGGCTTCGTCGATCGAACCATCTTGGCTCGTCTCGTCGACTCCAAGCTCCTCGCCGGTGTACGGAGTCATCCCGTCCCGGTCTCGATCCTCGGACGATGCGGCGCCCTCCGAGATCTCGTCGGAGGAGGCATCGTCTCGTAGCGACCCACGTTCGGGGGGCGATGGCTCGACATCGGAGGCGTCGTCGGTGGCGAGCGTATCTCCGACCACGACTCCTTTCTCCCCATCGTCTCGGACGTCTCGTCCCGATGAGGGCTTTCCCTCTCGTCCCATCCATTCCCGAATGGTTTGGAGTGCCCCTTCGGACAATTGTTCGTTGAGTTCCTCTAGACTCTGTGGCTGATCCAGACGTAGATATGCGAGCGCGGCGACGAGAGCGATCAGGATGACCACGGCCGTCGACCCAAACATGATACCGCCTCAAAGAGGACTAGAGTTGGAAGCGCATGACGCGCTCGAGCTCGACGCTGTCGAAGTCTTCCGCCCCGGGCTCACCATCTCTCTCGATAAATCGAGGGGCAAAGAGGACGGGCTCGCCGTTGCGCATTTTGATTTCACCGGCAAAGGGAGCTTGAGGCCGCCCCGTATCGGGGGGCTCGATAAACCACATGGTCTCTCCAGTTTCGTAGGTCACGAGCCGACCCGTTCCCCGAGAGGTCTCGGTGGTGGCGTTGGCCGCGATGATGTAGTATGCAATGTCTCCTCCTTGCTCGACTCGGAGACCGATCCGAAACGACCGTCCCTGCCGATTGGTGAACGTCTCCTTGGATTGCCAACGCCCCGTGATCGCCGAATACGAGATATCGGTCGGTCCGCCCAGCCGCCGCCATCGAATGAGGTGCGGTGACACCTCGTCGTTGCCGCGACCCCGATTGTAGAGCTGAAACGCCTCGAGATAGCCATTCTCGAAGACCGGGTCGAGGGTGTATTCGCGGGGACGATTTGGCTCGCCATCTCGCCTGAGATTGTAGAGTCGCACCGTGCGCTGGCTGAAAATCTCCCATTGACCCGTCACGCGCCCCTGGAACCCGAGGATGGCAGTACCATCGGACTTGAAGACGAGTTCCTGGGTCGATCCGACGATACCGGGTTGTTCGGCGACGCGATACACCCCGTACCAGGGTTCCTGAGTCAGTGCCCGCTCGGTGACTCGACCCGGCCCGCGTCCGGCGTCGTCACCGGTTGACGTATCGGGCTCTGGATCCGGCGAGTTCGTATCGGGGCGTCCCCCGTCGCGCCCCGGCGATGGACGACCCTCATCGTCTGAAACGCGACTATCGGGGGACGTAGAGGCCCCATCCCGTCCTCCGTTTCCCACACCGGGGGGGGCGTCGCGATCGAAGTCGTCACCGGCATCCGGAACCACACCGAGATCGCGGCCGGGCTCCGGCGTGGCACGATCGGCATCCCCGTTCGATCCTCCGTCCGAGACGACCCATCCTCCATCGGGGGATTCGTCGCTCGGAGCGGCCTCCGTATCGTCGGAGCTGCATCCCAGGGTGCCAGCCGATCCGACGAGAAGCAGCGTCGAAACGAGCAGCAAACGCGTGGGTGGCGTGATATCTCTCATTATGATGTCGAGCGTGTGAGCGGCATCCGATTCGCGGCGAGTTTAACGTCCGATAACAGCTGCAAAAAGCGATCCGTAAGTTGAATAACAGTATCCGAGTTCCAGGGAGCTCGGTCTGCTCGACACACGCTCAACGAGTCGGTCGGATGCGCTCGTATCGCTTCTGGAACTGACTGGTCGCGTAGTCGATGAACGCATCCTTGTCGAGGCCGAGGGGCATCGTCTCGTAGGAGTCGAAGAGATGTTCGATCATGCCGAGCGCGTGGGGAAGGAGAGTGTTCATGCGCTCGTCGATGCCCGTCCAGATCGGTTCGCCGTGTTCGTCGACGAGGCGCGAAAGCAGGTGAACGCCGTAGGCCATGTGGCGCGATTCGTCCTGTTTCAAGAGACGGGTGACCTCCCGGAGGCCCGGCATGACCTCGGCGTCCTGGAGCGCCTCGAAGTAAGCGTGGTAGCCGGTCTCGGCGAGGACGCCCTCGACGATCATGTTGTAGGTGGCGGAGGCCTCGGCCTGAGCCTCCGGAGAGCGATCGTCTCGGAGACGATGCATCGCCGAGGGGAGTGCCTCGTGGAAGATGGTCTCGTAGTGGTCGTCGTGGAAACGCGTCAGATCGCCGGGCTCGTCGACAACCTCGTCGAAAAATCGGCAGAAGACCTCGACGTGTTTGGCTTCCTCAAAGAGAAAGGAGGTCAGATACATTTCCTCTTCGAGACGTCCCTCGTCCGAGATGGCAACGATCAGTGGTACGAGATCCTCGGTCACCGATTCCTCGCCCCCGAGAAACTGGGCGGTCACGTGCATCAGCGCTTCGCGATCCATCTCGGACATCTCTCGCCAGTCTTCGACGTCTTGGCTAAAATCGATCGACTCGGGATTCCAGGTGCCCAGCTTTTTGCCCTTGCTCCAGAGCCGCATGGGGAGCGAATCCCAGTCGAGCCCTTCACCTTCGATCGTCCGAAACTGACGTGTGTCGTCCATGGTCTTCTCCCGACTAGTGGATAGTGGTGCGTCGAATCGATACGATGTGACGTCCCCCGATTTCAATTCAGGGACATGTGCTTCGCGATCCCCCCGTCAGATTGTATACCCCCAGTGGGATGGCGAGCGTCAAACGCCCCTCCACCACGGGTTACGACTGGCGCTCGAAGCGTCGCTGGTAGGTGATGGGCTCTGGAAGCTGTTCGCCCTCGACAGTTACCGAAAGGAGGAGCGTATCGTCATCCTCGAGCATGTAGACGTTGGTGCGCGTCCCATTCTCGGATTCGAAGACCTGAACGATGCGCTCCGATTCGACTTGCTGGCTCAGCGTGTAGCTCTCTTCGTCCCGATTGGTATATTCGGTCTCCGTACCATCGACAGGCGAGACCGCCGGACGATCGTCTCCGCACTGAACCGACACCTCGTCGTCTCGATCGCGTATCGTGATCGAGGGACAGGGAACGGTTGCATTGCGGAGTTTACTTCGCGCAAAGGGTTTTTTGTAGAAGGTCATCTTTTCAATCACCGTGTTGAGCTGGCGATTGATGCGCTCTCGCGCCTGCTCGTCGGAACGGACGGCTTCGTAATCGCCTTCGAGTTCGCCGATCGCGGCGAATTCGGACGACTGGAGGGGGCCAGCGAGCAGAGTCGCGATGATAAAGACGCCAAATGTACAGACACGACGCACCATGGAAAACCTCCCGACAGACGTATGAGGATGAGCTCCCATCCCGCGTTCGATCGCTCGGCGATTCGTTTCGAGATGAAGAGCTCGACAGGATGTCAAGATGAAGATTGTCTCGCAGGGCTTATTATCAATCAATAACGTGTAGTTCAGTCGCGGTGTCGAGCGGTTCCCCGAGCACCAGTATACGATGATCGAACGAATCATTCACGAGCCGGGGCTGGCGCCCAGTGGCGAGCGCCGGACGAATATGGTTCTATCCTCTCGACGACGAGACGGTACGGAGAGAAGGCCCCGGGAGACGTCGGCCGCCGATGCGATATCCCGAAAGTGATTTGGAAGTAAGCACTCTCCTTGCCAAGGCCTCAGTGAGAGTATTAGACTGATGCGCGCCCGGTTGCATCTCCACGTCTTCCGACCGGACTTCTGTTACTGTCGCAGGAGGCGATATGCTCGACAACGATGGCGACTCGGCTGACCCACACGAGCGCTTCTACGTCAAACGTCCGGATGGAAAGGTCCTGGGACCGTTCGAGATCAAAGACATTCAGCTCATGCTGAAGTCCGACAAGATCGAACCGGACGCCGAGATGTCCGCCGATCGAGAGGATTGGAAGCCTCTATCGAGCCATCCCGAACTCGAAGCATACGTCCCGGATGTGGAGAACGATCCACAATCCGCGACGCACATGGGACTGCCCCGTTCGGCAACGGAGGACGAGGGAGGAACGTCCTCGCCCGACTTGCCCACATCCGCTGAGGGAGGCGGCACCGAAGACAACGGCGGACTCGATCTGCCCGCCCCGGCCGACGATAGCGATGGCGGAGACGACGAGAGACGGCTCGACCTCCCCGTGTCGGCCGACAGCACGGAGAACGGCGA
>JAQCND010000564.1 GCA_028274765.1 Bradymonadaceae bacterium | reverse complement strand
ACACTCAAATGTTGGTGGCAATGGCCTCGAGCGAGAGGCCGCGATCGAGCAGTTTTTCGACCACGGCTCGCTTCATCGGGGGGGCCCCGCTCAGTAGCACGGTCGTCTTCTCGAGAGCCGGATCGTCGTATTCGAAGGCATGTTGCACGTAACGAAATCCGCCCTCGGTCGATTCGGGGTCGGCCTCGCACGTCTCATAGATACGAATGCCCGCCCGACTCCAATCGCGCGCCTCGTCCCGATAGGCGAAGTCCCCAGGGTGGGATTCTCCGTAATAGACGGCCACCTGTTCGGGGGCGAGCTCGGGATGCCGATGCCAGTATTGAATCGCTGGTCGAATGCTGGCGATCCCACTTCCCGTCGCAAAACAGAGGACATGCCTCCGATGGACCTCGTCGACGGGATACCCGGGGCCCTCGGCGGCGCTAACCTCGAGCGAAGTCCCCACCTCGACCGCGTCGAAGGCCGCTCCCAGCTCGGTCTGTCGATCGATCAGAAACTCCCAGCCCTCCTGAGAGGATGAGGGGGGCGCATTGGCAATGACGACAAATCGAGGATCGACACCGGAGGGCGACAGGGTGACGTACTGGCCGGGCTGCGGCTGCTCCGCTCGTAAATCGTCGTCGACCTCGAGCCGTATCCCAAGATAACGATTGCTCTCCCGCCACAAGTCTCGGACGGGACAGGCGTATCGAGAGCGAGAGGCCTCAGGGGGCATGTCGGGTGCTCCCTGGACGAGGCGCTCGATACGTTGGCCGCGCGGCTCGTTCGCCACGTCAAACCTCCACGTTCAGGCGAAATGAAGGCCGCCGAACATTCGAGTCGGCGTACCGTTCTCATGTTGATCGATAGACGTTGGCGAATTGCCCCGTCAACCGGTCGATGCCATCGGGTTCGTCCGAGGGCCATCGCATCAGGATGGAGCGATCGCGGAGATGAGCCGACGATCCGCCCACGTCCGGAGGACGTACAGGGCCGCTTCAGGGAGGCGTCGAGGAAACACGGGGTTCGATCGTCGGTGCCTGGAGCGCCTTTATTTCTATGATGTGCCCGTGCGTCTGTGACGTGAGCAGCTTGCTGGCACGTCGCGTCAGCGACTCCTTCTGGAGAAGCGCGAGGCGATCACGAGGGAGGACATGCTCACACGCGATCGCCATCGGGTTCATCCCTTTTTGCGTTTCTCGCGAGGCTCGATTATGGTTCGATCGACGAAACACGAGTGGAGACGAACGTCTCGTCCACGTCTGGAGGTTCCCGATGATGTCGGCACCCTTTTTTCAGTTGCTCGGTCACACGTATCTGGCCATCCACGCCTGCGACAACCGCCCCGAACTGGCTCGGGCCCTCCTCGATGCTGGACTCGACCAGTCGCGCATCAAAGAGGGGGCCGATATCGTCGCTCGTGCCAAGACACTCCCGGATCGACGCCTCGAGGAGGCCGAAGACAACCGGATCGGCGAACACAATCTCCATTCGGCCATCGAGGAGGTCGAGATGTGGAACCAGACGATGGAGTTCCGCATCAAACGCGCCCTCGACGACGAGACGCTCTTCGAGACCGTCTTCGCCCGTGAGATCCATCCCGACGAACACAGCCTCGAAGTCATCGCGCGAGCCCTTCGGGTCCTTTCGATGGTCCGGACCCACCCCACGCTCCACGAGCAGTTCGGAACGGGTCGCACCGTGCGCGACCTCCTGATACGGGGCAATACGATCCTCGGCAAGAGCTTCACGGCCGGCGGCAATCTCCTGTCGCCCGGAGCCATCAGCGACCCCGACGCCGAGGTCTTCGAGGCCATCGAAGAAGCCACCGACGAGATGCAGCGCTGGATGGAGGATCTCGACGTCGCCGCTCGCGAGCTCGACGATCGTCCGGAACTGCTCGGCGAGCTCGGCCACGTTCCCGAAGACGTCGGCCTTCCGCTCGGTGGCACTGGCTACAGCATCACTCTCCACGAGCGAAGTGAACGCCACCCCCCGGATCCCGAGGCCGAGGAGAAGCCCGATCCCAGCTGGACGATCGGCCGCCAGGGCCGCAACAATGAAAATCTCGGCAAGGGCTGGATCGAACCCTCCTTTGACTGAGAAGCGCGAGCCGAGACGTCTTTTCATCGCCTTTCGTGATACATCCCCGGCGCCATGAGTGCAGATCTGTATGAAATTTTGGGGGTGGCGCCCGACGCCGACGAGGCGACCATCAAATCGGCCTTCCGGGAGTTGGCTCAGCAGTACCACCCCGACCTCAACCCCGACGACCCCGACGCCGAGGAGACCTTCAAGGAGATTTTGGCGGCCTTCGAGATTCTGAGCGATCCGGATCAACGTCGTCAGTACGACCGATACGGGCTGGACGCCGTCGAGACCAATCATGCCTCGGCGGCCACCGATGCCTCGAACGCCTCGTCGACGTCCCAGCAGGATTCAGGAGAGCGCCATTCTGGACTGGGGGACGTCTTTACCGATGTCTTCGACGGCCGGAGTCCCTTCGATACCTCGCACATGCACAACTTCGGGGACTTCGACTCGGAGTTCGAGGATGGCGACGACGTCGTCGAGACGCTCGAGATCGACTGTCTCGATGCCGTCCTCGGCCGAGAGGTCGACCTCCGGCTCGACGGCCACTCCGTCCTCGTGCCCATCCCGGCCGGCGCTCAGACGGGGGATCGACTTCGACTCGAGGGACGCGGCCGACGCCCCCCCACCGAATTCGGCGATCCGGGCGATCTCATCCTGGAACTCGACGTTCGGGAACACGACCGTCTGCGGCGGAACGGGCTGGACCTGGAGCTCGACGTTCCGATTCGCATCGACGAGGCGATCTTCGGCAACGACATTCGCCTGCCCACGCCCCACGGTGACGTCGAAGTCACCATCCCCGCCGGTGTCTCGTCGGGTGCGACTCTCCGTCTGGAGGGGCTCGGCATCCGGCGCGATGACGCGCGCGGAGACTTCTATGCCGTCCTCGAGATCTACACCCCCGATATCGTCGACGAGTCGATCGAGTCGGCTGTCCGAACCCTCGCCGACGGATATTCGGAATCTCCTCGGGAGCAGCTCGACCTCTGATCGCAAAAACCCGACCCGGAGCGTCGTGCTCCGAGCCGGGCTCAGATGGGACGTCTCCAGACGGACGTATCAGAACTCACTCCGCTCGAAGTCCATCATCGGCTCCTTGCCAGCCTCGACCTGCTTCGCCAGCGCTTTGCGCTCCGGCAGAATCATCTCGTAGAAATACCGAGCGGTCTTGCGCTTGGTCTCGAGCTGATCCGAGTCGTGGTCGATCGCGTATTTGACCTGGCGCGCCCAGGTGTAAGCGATGGCCGTCAGCGCGAAGTGATGCAGGTAGTTCGAGGCGGCGGCCCCGGCCTGCTCGCGGTCGTCGGCTGCCTTGGCGCCGAGCTTCATCGTCAGGTCGGTCAGCTCCTGAGAGGCGTCCTTGAGGGGCTCGATGAACTCCTCCATCTCCTCGACGCCGTCGCACTCGCTGATCAACTCCGTGATGCGGCTCTGGAAGGTACGATAGAGGCGACCGTCGTCCTTGGTGAGCTTGCGTCCGACCAGATCGAGCGCCTGGATGTGGTTGGTCCCCTCGTAGATCATCGCGATGCGCATGTCGCGCAGGTACTGCTCGATGGGCAGGTCCTTGGTGTAGCCAGAACCACCCGTGACCTGCAGTGCCTCGCTGACGTTCTCGAAGCCCTGCTTGGTGCAGTAAGCCTTGATGATGGGCGTCAGCAGCGAGACCAGATCCTCGGCCTCCTGGCGCTTCTCTTCGTCGGGATGTTCGTGCGCCAGATCCATCTGGATCGAGGTCCAGGCGACCAGCGATCGCATTCCTTCGGTGGAGGCTTTGACGTCGGCGAGCATACGCCGGACGTCGGGATGGACCAGAATGTTGTCGGCCTTGGCGTCGGGGTCGCGTTTGTCCGGGTCGAGTGCTTTCCCCTGTTTGCGGTCCTTCGCCCAGTTGAGTGCCGTCTGGTAGGCGATCTCGGAGAGAGCCGGGCCCTCGACGCCGACCTTGAGGCGCGCCTCGTTCATCATCACGAACATCGACTTCATGCCCTCGTGGGGCTCGCCGACCATCCAGCCTTTGGCGCCGTCATACTTCATCTCGCAGGTCGGTGAGGCGTGGATGCCCATCTTGTGGTCGATGCCGGCACAGTGGACGTCGTTGCGCGTCCCATCCGGCAGGTACTTGGGCACGAGAAAGGCGCTGATCCCGTCGGTGCCCTCGGGCGCATCGGGGAGCTTGGCGAGCACGAAGTGCACGATGTTGTCGGTCAGGTCGTGTTCGCCGAAGGTAATCCAGATCTTGTTGCCCGACAGACGGTAAGCGTTGTCCTCGTCGTCGACCGGCTCGGCCTTGGTCCGGATCATGCCGAGATCGGTGCCGCAGTGAGGCTCGGTCAGGGCCATTGTCGCGCCCCACTCGCCGTTGGCGAGTTTCGGGATGACCGTCTCTTTTTGCTCTTCGCTGGCATTCTCCAGCAGGGCGATGGTCAGCCCCGACGAGAGACCGCCACACATCGAGAGACTCTTGTTGGCCGCCGTGCCGAACTCGGAAAACATCGTGCCGATGGTATAGGGTGCCTCCATACCTCCGTATTCGGTCGGCGTATTCAGGCCCAGATATCCGTTAGCCGCGATCTGGCCCCAGATGTCCTTGAAGCTATCGGGAGTCGTGACGGCCTTGGTCTCGGGATCCCATTCGATGCCTTCTTTATCCCCCTCTCGGTTGGTGGGTAACACCTCCTCGCTGAAAAACTCTCCTCCCTCCTCGAGGAACATGCGTGCCGTCTCGAGGTCGTAGTTCTCGAAAGCCTCGAGATCGGATACGCGGTCGTATCCAAAAGCCTTCATCAAGAAGACGATGTCGTCGACGGGTGGATCGTATGTCAGCATGAGTCTACCTCGCGATACGTCTCGATGGGTGCCACTGACCGGTGGGCCGGAGGTCGACCCCCGAGAGATGTCGTTCCAACAGTGTATCCGATGAATTGGTATTCACCGAAAGATCGGCCCCTCAATATGCCATCGACCCCGATGCAGATCAACGTCGATTCGAGGGACGGGGCGGTCGAGTCGACCCCTTGCAGCCGGGACCGATACTCGGGCAGGCAAAACCGTCGTTTCCCCCTTGCATGCTACACCTTGAATAGCGATTCGGCTCCCCCCTCTATTCCCTTCTCGAGGACAGCAGAGAAAAGATAAGGAGTAAGTCGGAGACCCAATCCTTTCTCGATGGCGACGAGACCGGGGACCTCCGGCGGGCAAAAACGTACGAGTACAGTGGGGCTCCAGGAGGCGCGAACCCGTGACGCCCCCCACAGGTCGTGTCGCTACAGGCGTGAGATATCGGTACATCGACGCGAAAATGGCGAGGTCAGCTATACATTCATGCCATCGTCGAGTTTAAAGTACCATTTTGTAGTAAAAGCATCTCATGCGATTGCCCCATCTCCGATCAGAGCGATCGCATGTGGACATGTCCTCTCTCGTCGTCGCCTCGCGCCTCTCCACAAGGAGCCGCTAAAGCGACGTGCCAGCAAGCTTCTCACTTCGGAGAAATAAGTAAAGGCACTCCAGGCGTCGATCACACCTCGTATCCCCTCGACGCCTCCCTGGAGCGCCCCTGTACGTCCCCCGGACGTGGGTGGCTCGCCGGCTCACATCCGCGATGGTTCCATCCTGATGCGATGGGTGTGACGCAGGTCCGTGGGATCTCGACGACGCGTGGTTTGGGAGCGCCGGCGGCCTCGCCGGCCCATCATCGAGTCGGCCGACTGCAAACGTCGTGCCACGGCGTCTCCCACGGTATCCGAGCGGACCTTGATGCGATTGCCCTCCATCTCGGATGCCACCGTCTTGACAGACGCCGACGGGGCGTGACACGTTTGCCGAGAATCTCGAGCCGTACCTCCGTGCGAGTCGATGGGGTTGTCGCCGCATCGCCACGTCTCTCGAGGGGCGGCCGTCATCATCGACATCCATTCTCGACGCTCGAGCAAGGGGTGTAAGCATGTCTCAGAAGTGCGAACTCACGGACAAGAAACCGCTCGTCGGCAACAAAGTCTCGCACGCTCGCAACCGTTCGAAGACCCGCCAGGCGCCCAACCTCAAAAAGAAGCGCATCTACGTACCGGAAAAAGAGCGGTGGGTGCGAGTGAAGCTCTCGACCCGCGCGCTCCGAACCGTCAACAAGAAAGGACTGATGAACTTCCTCGAGGACGAGGGGCTGGAGCTCGACGACGTACTGGTTTGACTCTCGAGTAGTTGCAACGCTGGGCACATGGCGCTTCGTCTCCGATATGCCCAATTTATCGGCCCTCGTCCGCTTCGACTCGGACGAGGGCCGAACATTTTGTACAATCGGTTTAGCCCTGTGGTATCGACGGCATGCCATACGCGAAAGCTGTCACAGCACCGGCCGACGACCCGTCCCCCCTTCCAGGGATCGACCTGGGTCGAACCTTTTCGTTGAAACCCGTGTTCCCAATCTGTCGCCCCTTCTCCATCCGGCTAGAAGTCCCATTCGATGCATCGAGAGGCGACGAAACCTCCATTCCATGTTGTGACGTTGGCTCTTATCATCATGCTCCGCTCGGACCCTCGACGTCGTCGACCCCGCCTCACCTGCCGTGACATCTATCCGGCGAGGGTTCGGGGGACCTATTGACTGACATGAGCGAATCGCGTTGAATGAGCGTGCGCATCTGAAGTTATCTCACAGAGGAGGTCGCAATGAGGTACCGTCATTATCTGCTATCGCTCGGTGTGGTGCTCGGCATGATGATGTCGGCAAGCGCGGCGACAGCCGACCCCCCCGACATCTATGATTGGTCTCACCCAAAGGCTCCCGTCATGATCCATACCGAGGGGAGCCTGGTTTTTCTCGGTCAGGATCGCGAACCCCGGCGGGCCTACGAGTGGGATGCCGTCGGCGGCGATAACAATCAGAGTCTCTTCGTGCCAGATCTCGACAACGACGGGGCATACGACTTCGTGGGGGCCGGCGAGCCGACGTTTGCTCTCCACGATACCAGCAATCCCGCCTGGAGTATCGAGGGCGGATGTGAACAAGTTCACGTCGCCGATTTTGCGGCCGACGACAAACTGGATATCATGTGTCGGGGACGTACCGACATCGAGGTCTACACGCACGACCAGCAGAGCATTTGGTCAGTCGACCTCAACGTCCCGCTCGAGTGGTGTCGAGCAGGCGATTACAACGGAGACACCAAAGCCGATCTCGAGTGCAAATTCAGGGGCCGAGACACCTACACGCGCATCGACGTCAACGAAGGCGACTTCATCGCCCAGAAGAGCGACGAGAGCAAGCTCGATCCGGGGGCTATCGACCTCGATGAAGCCTCTCCAGTGAGTTCGAAAGTCTGGAAAGGTGAGCGAGAATTCGACTTCAACGGCGACGGTACTGCCGAGGAATCGATCCAGGCCGACGGAGACGCGCTCGTCCTCAAATCTCGCTCCAAGGACAAAGCCATCGCCCGCGTCGAGCTCGACGACGAAGTCAAGGCGGGACTCGTCAAAAATCTCGACGGTGAGGGGCAACCCGAGATCGTCGCCGTCACCGACGATACGATCACCGTGCTCGACACCGAGGGTGAGACACTCGGCACGTATCCGGTCGATGCCGACGACTACGAGCGCCGTCCGGTCGCCGCACTCGACAGCGTCTACGCCCGCGGGTTCGAGGACGAAGAAAAAGCTCAAAAGACCGTCAAAGAGGCGCAAGATCGGCTCGCCGAATGCTACTCGGACCGGATCGACAGCGGACTCTTCGTCGGCATCGGTCAGGTCATCTACAAACTCCAGATCGGAAGCGACGGCGAGGTGACCAACCTCGAGCAGATGCACTCGGCACTCCGAGACGAGGAGATCGAGGGGTGTGCTGAAAACATCCTCGAAGGACTCGACTACCCCGGTCCGAAGAGCAAAGAAGATGGTGAAAACAAAGACGGCAAAGCCAACCTCAACGTCACGCTGAAGTTCACGTTCGCCGACGAACCTCGATAATCCCTCCGTCCCAAGGGCGAGGCGCCGAGAGGAAGGACGCCCCTACTCCTTTACAGCCTCGTGTCGACGTCTCTCTGCCCCGGTTCGTCTCGCCGACGGACCGGGGTTTTCGTATGTCGAGCCCCAGACCGAGGTGTTGCCCTCCGATGGAACATCGTGCCGATGTTTTTGACGAAACAAATCCGCCCGCACTGCCAACGATCGTGAATGAGGAGAGAGCGGCGAGCTGTCAGGGGTCTGGAAGGAGCGAGCCGTCCGACCGGGCCGTTGCGAGCGGCACGGTGCCTCCTCTTTGCGCATGGCCGGCTTGCGGCGGGCGGCGCGCACGTGGACGCGCCGGAGGGTAGTTGAGGCGAGGTGTATCGCTTGACTCGTACTGCCCGTTTTCGACCTGGTCTCTACATGCCATCTGGGACTCGGAGACGACGAGGAACCTCCCGTCTCATGCCCGGCATGGACTCGATGTCATCGGGCACTCCGAGGCTTGATGGATGTCGAGACACCTCGGCGCACTTTCAGAACTCCGTGCGCGACGGATGGCTCCCTGGTTTCAGTTGGCGGCGATCACGTAGAGCGAGCCGCGATGCCAGAACGTCGCCCCGATTTGATCGATCGGTGGACGATCGGTCGTCGGCCAGGGTGCTCGTTCGAGCAAGGTGGCCGTAAAATATCCTTCGCAATAGGTGGCGTCGGCAAAATAGATACGCTCGGCCGTCAGGTAACCAACATAAGGGCCGAAACCATCTTCGGGAACGGCATCACATGGCTCGCCCCCGGAGAGCCAGTCGTGTCGATTTGCGTTGTCGCGCCAGGCGGCGATCAGCTTCAAGGTCTCGGGCGCGCGAGAGGACCAGCGCAACGTCTCACCCGCTTGAATATCGCCCACTTTCTTCTTCTCGATGTCGTACTGTCCCTGCCAGCGCCGAGGAGAGCCATTGTGAAGCCCGACGAAGATGATCTCGTCGTTGGGGGACTTGGTGGCATCGCTGTAAGCAACCCGAATGTCCGCCTCGTCGAGAACACGAGCCACGTCCGAAAGTGATCGTCCCGCCTCCCATTCTGGCGGATGGAGATGGAGACGATGGATGCGTTCGGTGGTGACAACGAGCGCGTATCCGGACTGCTCGATGTCGAAAGCCGCCACGATCTCGGCTTGGGGCGCCTTTCGACTCGGACGATCGGGTTCCGCGAACGTCTCCCAGCTCCCCGCGTCCGGCGACAGACGCCAGATTCCGGGGGCTGGTCGGGTCGTATAGGGACGAGACGTCGTATCGGCGGAGGCAGGCGACTCGCGCCCATCGGGGCTCGAGCCGGCATCGCGGTCGGAGGTCCCGCCTCCGATGGTGGGGACGTCGCGTCGAGGGGGCTTGTCGGAGTCACCCTTGTTGGGGGAGCTCGGTGGCGGATCGGCCCCGCATCCGAGCCCGAGAGTGACGGCGAGGGTCAGCACAACTTGTAAGACGGCACGCTCCACACGCATCACGACGAGCTCCCGGGCGTTATCGAGACAGAGCCACATACATCACGAGATATTCGCGCCGTCGGAGGTTCGAGGGGGCATCAACTCCAATCTCTCGACGCACTTTCGATCGACGAGGGCTCACTCATCGATGAGTTCTTCTCTCGATGCCCCGATGCGAAGCGTAGAGACTCGACGATTCCGCGTCAAAGCGCCTGTTCGTTGGAGCGACGAGCCATCTCGATGGCGATCTCGAGGGCGTAGCGCATCGATCCCGCATTGGCCTCGGCGTCACCAGCAATGTCGTAAGCCGTGCCGTGATCGACCGACGTACGGATGATGGGGAGTCCGAGGGTGATATTGGCCGATTCCCCGAAGTGCATCAGTTTGAGGGGGATGAGGCCTTGATCGTGATACATGCAGACGACGCCATCGAAGGGAGTGGCCCCGTTGCGAAACTGGGCAAAGAGCGTATCCGGCGAAAAGGGGCCGGCAATCGTCCCCGTGTGTTCGAGTTCCTCGCGGAGCTGCTCGAGTGTCGGTTTGATCAGAGCTTCCTCCTCCTCGCCGATATTGCCGTGTTCACCGGCGTGGGGGTTGAGGCCGCAAACGGCGATGTCGGGCCGTTCGATACCAAATCGTCGGCGAAGCCCCCCGATGGTCGTGCGCACTACGGTGCGAAGATGTCCCCCCGTGAGACGAGAGGGCACCCGTCGGAGTGGGACGTGGACGGTTGCGAGACTGACTCGGAGCCGAGGGCCTGCGAGCATCATGACCGGCGAAGACGTCTGGAAACGATCGGCGAGCACGTCCGTATGCCCGACAGCCGGCTCGTCGATGGTCCGAAAGAGCGCCTTGTTCCAAGGCGCCGTGACGACCGCATCGATCTCGCCAGCTTCGACGGCGTCGACCGCTCGATGAAACGCCTCGAGCTGAAGTTCGGCACAGGCAGGGTGGGACTCGCCTTTCGCGATGCTCGAGGCATCGAAGTCGGGCTGAACGTCGACCACCCCGATCTCATCGGATCCGAGGCGATCGTCCGGATCCATCGAACAGAGGCGATCGTCCAGACCCGACCACGTGACATCCGACCGATCGATGAGGTGGTTTTCGCGTTCGAGCACGTCGAGCGCCCCGAAGACGACAGGGGTGACCCCGTGAGGAAGCGATTCCCGGAGAGCCTTCAGAATGACTTCCGGCCCGATGCCGGCCGCATCTCCGATCGAAATACCGATCTTGTACGTCATGGTCGATTCCCGTCGCGTGTCGCGAGTGACTCCGGTCGCGCGAATGTTCCGTACTCACGTTTCATCGTGCCGATGAGTCGACTCTCAAATATATTCCTCATGGTCGGCGTGGGCAAACCTGCCACTCGACGTTCGCCCTTGCCAGGGGCGTTCGCCCTCCCCGTATCGAGGCAATCGTTCAGCTCGGATCACGCCGAGACGTGCGATATGACAGGATCAACCGCACGTTCACCCGAACGTCCCGTCTTCGATTTTGATATCGACAAACGTCTCGCGCCGCAGTTTGTCGAGATAGATGTCGACCTGGTCTTTGATCTTCTGCTGGCGGAGTGTCTGGCGGATACGCTTTCTGCGTTTTTTAATTTGATCGTTGGCCTGGGTCGTCACCGAGTCGACCCGAAAGAGGTGAAATCCGAATTTCGTGCGCACGACCTTCGAGTATTCGCCAGTCTCGAGATCGAAGGCCGTGTCGCGAAACGCCGGATTGAGCTCGCCCCGCGTGAACGTCCCGAGAAGCCCGCGATCGCTGGCCGACGGTCCATCGCTGTGTTCGCGTGCCAGGGCTTTGAAATCCTCACCGGACTCGAGCTTCTCGAGTACGGCCTCGGCTCGCTTTCGAGCTTCTTCGACCTCCGCCTGGTCGTCGGAGTCCGGCTGAAACAGGATCTGTCGAAGCGTGATTTGTCGCTCGACCTCCTGTGGTTCGCCGTATTCTTCGCGGTACGCCTGCTCGACCTCTTCGGGCGATATCGAAATCTGGCGGCCGAGCTGCTGCTTGACGAGCCGTTTCTTGAGAAGGTTGTAACGCACCGATTTTCGGTACGTCTCGTACGAAATGCCGTAACTCTCGATCAGATTGCGGAACTGCTCTTCGTCGAGTTGTTGGCGGCGCCGCACCAGCGAGAGCGCCCGGTCGACCTGTTGTTGAGAGACGCTGAGGTCGTTGGCACGAGCCTTTTTCTCGACCAGCTCACGGTTGACGAGCTGATCGAGGACCTTGCGATAGATCTCCTGTCGTCGCGACGGATCCTCGAGCTCGGACTTCGAGAGGCCCTGGCGCATCAGGTAGGGGATGGCCGCCTGTTCGACCTCGTACGTCGTGATGATCTCGTCGTCGACCTGGGCGACGACGCGGTCGACGATGGCGCCCTGAGCCGGTCGAGGAACCATCCACGAGAGGACCACGGCGAACCCGATTCCCACCAGGAGGCGAATCCAGGTGGGGCATCCGGCATTCGAGTGTTGCAGCCTCGGAGCAATATTCATGGGGAATCGGTATCTCCAGACGTTGAGTCGTGCCCTTCGTCGGCGCGGACGAGTGGGATGTCGGCGAGTCGCGACGTACGGGGCGGAGCGGGTTCCGTCAATCCCTCGATCACATCTCGTCGGATCGACACGGAGGTCTCGTCTCGCCACCGTTCGAGAATGCGCTCGCGCTGTTGTTGTTTGCGCTCTTCATAGAGGTCGGTCTGAATCTCGCGCCGCCTCTCCTCCAAGTTGGTTGCGGGGCGAGATTGATAGTACGTGGCCAGCGCCCATCCGTCTTCATACTCGAAGACCGCTGAGAGGGCACCCATCGGGTCGAGCTCGTACACCACCTCGGCCAGTTTGCGGTGCGACGTCTCGTCGTCTGGGGGATGGACCCATCCGATGTCACCTCCCTTCGGGGCCGAAGGGTGATTCGAGTACCGAGAGGCCGCCTGGCGAAATGCTTGAGTGCGCTCCTCCGGGCTCTCGTACGACTCGTCGTCGAGATCGGCGCGGAGCGAGGCGAGTCGCGCTCGAGACTCGCCGGCGATGATGGCGACACGTCGACGTTCGGGTCGGGCATAGCTCGCTTCATAGGCCTCCCGGATCACCTGATCGTCGATGGCATCCATCGAGAGCTCGCTGGTCCGGAGAGCTTCGTGTACCTGTTGTTCGGCGATTCTCTTCTCGAGAGCGTATCGCACGGCAGGATGATCGCCAAGCCCGCGGGACTCCGCGACGTCGGCCATGATCTCGAACCGCACGATACTCTCGAGATAGGATTTCTTGCGCTCCGGCGTTCGATACTGGAGCCGGGCGTATTCGGGTAGCTGACGGATCCGCCGTTCGACCTCCGATCGAGTGACGACCTCGCCGTCGACCGTGACGGCCACTCGCCGCTCCTCGGGGCTCGAGGAGTGAGCAGGTCGATCGCCACGCTCGACACGTTCGACGGGCTTGGTCGGCGGGCATCCGGCGACGAGAAGCATCAGCCCCCCTGCCAGCCCCCACAACCACGGATGGGCTCCACTCGAACACATCATATCGTCCCGACGCACCTCGTGAGCATGCGACATCAGCCTTCAATCATGCCGTCTCGCGGCGGAGCGTCAACAGTCGATCGATCAACTCGCGCGAGGTTTCCAGCAGGTGGGCCGACTGCTCGGGATCGAGCGAATAGAGGAGATTCATGTCGTCGGTTAGCTCGAGATCGCCGTGGGACTCCCGAATGAGATCGGCAACAGCATCCGGAGCGAGCGTGGTGTCCTCGCGAAGCTGGATGCGGATCGCCGAGGGACCCGCGTCGAGCTGGGTCGCTCGCAGCTGTCGACATCCCACCTTGATAGAGACGAGATCTCGCAGATTGTCGACCGGTTCCGGCGGGGGACCGAAGCGATCGGTCAGCTCGTCGAACAGCTCGACCAGTTCCTCCTGCGAGCGCGTCAGCGAGAAGCGCTTGTAGAACATCAACCGCAGTGACGTCTCGTCGATGTAGTTCTCCGGGATGAATGCCTCGACCGGAATGTTGACCTCGGGGTCGATCTCGTCGTCGACGTCGCGGTCCTGGAGATCGTGGATCGCCTCCTCGAGCAGTTCGGTGTACATGTCGAGCCCGACGTCGGTGACGTGGCCGGATTGATCTTCGCCCAGTAGATTGCCCGCGCCCCGGATCTCGAGATCGTAGGTCGCGACGTGAAACCCACTCCCGAGTTCGCTGTGGCGCTGGAGGACCTCGAGTCGCTTTTCGGCATCCTTGTTGAGCGTCGTATCGCGGGGGACCAGCAGGTAAGCGTAGGCGCGCTCGTCGGCCCGTCCGACCCGTCCCCGGAGCTGATAGAGCTGCGAGAGGCCGAACTCGTGGGCGTCGTTGACGATGATTGTGTTGGCGTTGGGGATGTCGAGGCCGCTCTCGATAATCGTGCTACACAGCAGAACGTTGATGTCGCCCTCGATATAGGAGAGCATGACGTCTTCGAGCTCCGATTCGGCCATCTGTCCGTGCGCCACCGCCAGGCGGGCCTCGGGGACGATGTCCTCGAGGTGAGCGGCCATTTCGTCGATAGTGCGCACGCGGTTGTGCACGAAAAAGACCTGCCCGCCTCGCTCGAGCTCCCGCATGACGGCCTCGCGCACGACGCCAGCGCTGAATTTCGCCACGTGCGTGCGAACCGCTTTGCGATTGTGGGGGGGGGTCGCGATGATCGAGAGGTCGCGAATGCCGAGCAGGCTCATCTGAAGGGTGCGGGGGATCGGCGTCGCCGTCAGCGTCAGGACGTCGATGTTGGCCTTCACCTTTTTAATCTTCTCTTTGTGCTCGACGCCGAACCGCTGCTCTTCGTCGACAACTAGCAGCCCGAGATCGTCGAATGCAATGTCCCCCGACAGCAGGCGATGGGTGCCGATCAGGACGTCGACTTCGCCGGCCTCGGTATCCTCGAGGATCTCGCGAGTTTCGGCCCGCGAGCGGAATCGACTGATGGCCTCGACTCGTGCGCCAAACGGCTCCATGCGCTCGGTGAACGTCAGGCGGTGCTGTTCGCAGAGGATGGTCGTCGGGACCAGCACGGCGATCTGTTTGTCGTCGAGGGCTGCGAGCATCGCCCCGCGGATGGCAACCTCCGTCTTGCCGAATCCGACGTCCCCGCAGATCAGGCGATCCATCGGCTTCGACTCCTGCATGTCCTCGAGGACGTCGTCGATGGCGCTGGCCTGGTCAGGCGTCTCCTCGTAGGGAAAGGCGGCCTCGAACTTCTGGAAGTATTCGTCCGGGCTCGAGAAGGCGTAGCCGTCGGCCATCTCGCGTTCGGCGTACAGCTTCAGGAGATCGCCGGCGATTTCGCGGATCTCCTCTTTGACCCGCTCTTTGGTGTTCTCCCACCGGTTTCCACCGAGTGTATCGAGCCGGGTCATCTCGTCGCTTCCGATGTATTTCTGGACGCGCCCGAGTCGATAGACCGGCAGATAGAGCTTGTCGCCGTTGGCGTACTCGATGTGCAAAAAGTCGTTCTCGACGCCCTCGACCTCGAGGTGGGCGAGTCCGCAGTAGCGTCCGATCCCGAAGTCGACGTGGACGATGTGATCGCCGATCGACAGGTCCCGGAAGTGACTGATCTCGGCGTGTTCAGTCATCGAGCGCTCGGACTCAGTGACTACGCGCTTGCCGAAAAGTTCCGAGCCCGACACCAGCGCCATCCCCAGGAGCTCGGAGCGAAACCCCTCCGAGAGATCGGCCTCGTAGACCTCGATCAGATCGGCTGGGGGGGGAACCGGCTCGGTCACATCGATCGGAGTGGGCAGATCGAGGGCGTCCTCACCAAAGCTCTGCAGGAGGTTGATCAGGCGGTCCGCCTGGCCTGGGGTACGACAGGCGATGCAGATCCGCCCGTAGCGTTCCTTCCAGCTCTGGAGATGCTCGCCGAACTTCTCGACCGTCTGCTCGGCGCGACCGGTCTGTTTGCGGAGTTTGACGACGTCGGTGTTCGGTCGTGCGCGAAATTCGAACGAATGTTGGGTCTCGGGAGGCGGAAGACTCGGCCCCTCGTCGGCCGGCTGGAGGGCCACGCGACGCATCTCGAGGCGCTGATCGCGCGATTTGACCGTCTCGGTCCAGTTTTCGGGGGCGCGATAGTAGCGCTCGACCGGGAACACCAGCTCGTCGCTCTCCATCGCCCGCTCGTACTCGGCTCGCCGATTCTCCCAGAGCTCCTGGAGGGCATCGAGTCCGCCGTCCGGATCCACCAGCACCAGGAGCGTGTCGTCGTCGAGATAGTCGAACAGATCGGCCATCTCCTCGTGCAGCGCCGGCAACATCGACTCGATGCCAATGAAGTGAATGCCCGCCCGCAGATCCTCGAGAATCTGCTGCACCTCGCGAGACGGGTATTCGAGATCGTCGGCGAGTGTGTTGAGCCGCTCGTTGGCCAGCTCGACTGCCGGATCGTCGAGTACCTCCTCGCGGACGGGGAAGATGTCGCAGTGCGATCGCTCGAAGACGGTCTGCTGGGTCTCGGCGTTGAAAGCCCGGATGTCGCTGATCTCGTCGCCCCATCGCTCGAGGCGAACCGGATGGTCCTGGGTCGGCGGATAGAGATCGACGATGTCACCCCGGATCGCGAAGGTCCCCGGGTCCTCGACCACTGGCACTTCGGTGTAGCCACACGACGACAGAAGGGCGCGGAACTCGTCGTTGGCGATCCGGTCGCCAACCTCGAATCGCTGAGAGTACAGTTCCATCGCCTCGACGGGCATCGTCTTGCGGATCGCCGACGGAACCGAGGCGACCGGGTATCGCGGAGGACGATCGCGTGTCAGTTTGTAGAGGCCCCCGAGCCGGTTCATCCGCAACTGACGGTCGGTCGACGCCTGATGGTAGGGCCCGATATCGAAGTTCGTGAGGTGGACCACCTCGTCGATGTAGGCAGGCGAGACGGGAGCCTCGTCGATGTCGTCGAATCCCGCCTCTTCGAGCTGCTCGGGCGGCACGGCGGGGCCAACCGTCTCGGAGTTCGACGCGAAGAGCCGAAGATCCGAGGCGAGTCGCTCGGCATCGTCCGGTTCGGGCGTCAAGATCGCCAGAGGGCGTCTCAATCGTTGGCTGAGATCGGCTAACGCACTCGCCCGAAAAGCCCCCGAAGTGCCGAGCGCCTGGACGTGTCCGGCCCCCGACTCGAGCGCCTCGACGAGTCCCTCGATCTCGTAGCGATCTTCGAAGTTCTCCTCGGGAAGCCCCTCGGAGGCTCGAAGCTCGCCATCCTCACCATCTCGAACCGACGATATGGCGTCTTGAAGATCTCGCGTCATGGTACCTGGAATCAACGTGTGTGAAATCGCCGAACGGAAGCCATCGACGTCTTTCCCGGATCGACGTTCTCGAGCTCCCTTGCCAGTCTGCGTCATGACGAGGGGGAATGCAACACGACGAGAAGCTCTCCCCGCTCGACGCCTCGTCCAGTTCGAACGAGAACATGCATGGGAGAATCGGATCCGTGAAATCTCGACGACACGTGTGCTGGAAGCGCCGGCCGATCATCAAGCCGGTCGCACGCGTCGTGCCATGACGTATCCCATGGTATCCGAGCGGACCCGTATACATGCCGGCGACAGAGAGATCGGAAGGCGATCGCATTCGAGCTCGATGCAACGTATGATCTCGCCAGGAGCCTATATTGTTTGATGTCCTTCGCTGAATGGCTCACCCTCGATCGCGAGTGCTCGCCCCCTCCGGACGGCGTTGGATCGACGATACCTTCGACCCCTTTGGAGCGCCTTGATACATCTTCGACGTGAGCAGCTGGCTGTCACGTCGACGAGCGTTCCCCTCGAAACGGGGGGGAACGAGTCGAATGCGAGGAAAGAGATGTTCATATGCGATTGCCTTCAGAGAGAGCGGGCGGGGGGTTGACCCAAACGCCCTCCATATCCTATCATTCGACATGACTTCGAATGGAGTCAAAGGGAGCTTGTTCGAAATGTGACTCCTCCAAGCGTGGAGAGCGCTCGAGAGGACGCCATGGAGACGAACAGAGACGATAGTTCGAGTATTCGGCTGGACGCCTCGACGTTGCGCGAGCTCGTCGGCGATTTGCATCGCGACGAATCGGGTGTGGCGATGACCGAATACATCATCGTCTTTTCCCTCATCTCGTTCGGAGCCACGCTGGCGCTCATCGCGACAGCCACATACGTCAAGGCCTATCGCGACTTCCTCGTGTGGTGGCTCAGCCATCCGGCGGTTTGACGGGGACATTCGACTGGGGCAGGTGTGACATCTTGTCACACGCCGCGACGCAAGTCCGAATTCCCCCGGCGGCACGCCCCCGATTCGGAGATGACACTTCCACGATACGTCGCTGGCACTGGTCTTGCATAAGCAATACGGCTGAAGAAGACGACCGGCTGCGGACGTGCTCCGTACTCCTCGGTTTGTTACCATATTGCGAGTGTCGGCTCATTTGATCGCTTGGCATCGACTCTCTGAAAGGAGGTTTCCCATGCAGACCGTCAAGAACGCTCTTCTCGAACTCCACGAAGACGAATCCGGCGCCACGGCGACCGAGTACATCATTCTCCTGATCTTGATCGCCTGCTTTGTCATCGCCATCGTCAAGGTCTTCGGCTCGACGGTCAGCGAGAAATTCGCCAGCGCCAACTCGGGTGTCGAAAACCTCGTCGAGTACAACTGACGGCCCCCGACGTCTCGACTCGAATCTTCGAGCCATCCCGGGCCCATCGACTCGAATCGAGGCACGACAAAGAACTCAGCAGGAGCCGAAGGGCGTGCGAACTCTCACAGGTTCGCACGCCCTTCGGTCTTTTCTAAAAACCCCTCGGATTGCGGCAATGGTGCTGATTTCCAGCTCATTGCCTCGCGTCTCTGTTGACTTCGTCTCGAACGTCGGAAGGCGTCTCGTCTCCTCGTCACGCATCTCGAACGAGCGACCGATTCGCCCTCCCGTCGAGTCCCAGCCTTCGAGGGCTGCCTGGGCACGTCCAATTTCGATCATGTTCGCCCTCACAAAACTTCCTCACCATCGGGAGAATGGGTACATGGGCTCGCGCAGTTCAAGTCGTGGGCGTCCCCTTTCGAGAGCACGTTTCAAGATCTCAGTCATACGTGCTCGCCTTCCCGACGACTATCATTGCGCGACTGGTTTTTTGGCTCGTCTTCAGCGTCCATCTTACACGCTGTTTCATCGACCTGCATCGATGAGAGCCTCGAGAGATACCAAAGGCGGCGACAGCACCGAGCTCCAGGCGTTAGCCCCGAAATCGAAGGATGGATGCCCCCGCAGCCGAGCCTCGAACGGCACGGGCAGACCAATATCGAGGCGAGAGCCGGGGCGACGTGATTCATTACGTTGGGCTCAATGGGATGCAATGGCGTGTCAAACCTCGGCCGAAGACGAGACCTCCCCTAGAGTGCCAAACTCCCGGCCGGCTTGTCTGGACGGGCAAGATGTGTTGAAGCCGGCTCTCATACTGCGACGCGATCGCCCAGCCGTCTCGATTCAACAAACAGAGGGTCTTGAAACCAGCTTTACAACACGAGTGCACTCCTCTCCCCCCGAGGCTCGTCGTTGCGTCCGAACATGAGACTCCGAATAGTCATGACAGCGGGCTCCCGCATGCTGAACTGATCTCGAACCGCTCACCCCGGCTCGCATCGATGGGCCTCGAGCAGACATTGTAAACGCGAACCCGGGAACCGCGATGAGCCGCGACTTCGCACTTTGAGCAATCGTATGGAGACGTTCCTGGAACTCGACACCTGGCGCACTTGGATCGTCCTCGCCCCCTTGTTTGCCGTCACGCTGATCGGGGCGATCACCGACGCCCGTGAGCGCATTATCCCCAACACCCTCACATATTCTTCGTTCTTCGTCGGACTCGCCGCTCAGACGGTGGCGCTCGGGTGGAGTGGTTTGGGCTGGGGACTGTTGACCGCACTGACTGTCCTTGTCGTCGGCATCGTCTTGATGATGTGCGGGCTGATGGGAGGCGGAGACGTCAAGTTGCTGGCCGCCATCGGCGCCTTCGTCAGTTTTCAGGGGCTCGGCGAAGTCCTGTTCTACAGCGTCTTCGTCGGGAGTGCCCTCGGATTTGCCATGGCAGCCTTCAACGGCTATCTCTGGACTATGCTGGCGCGGATGGGTCGGTTTCTGTGGGGCCTCGTCCGCCAGGTGGCCTACCAAACGGCTCAGGTGGGCGAAAAGCTCGAACGAGACGAACGCTCGGAGGTGCCCTTCGGGATCGCCATCTGCGTCGCCACGTGGCTGGCGTACGCCGAGGCTCGGCTCGGATGGCCTGGCCTGTGGACCTGGTTCGTCAACCACTTTTGATGGTAGAGTGCTCGACTCAACTTCTGCCGATGGCGTCGCATGGTCATCACTCGTGCGTGTTTGTTTGGGCACGTTTCTCCCGATGCAGCGGCCACGTACCGCGATCTCAAAGAGGGCAAACACAGCTAGCTCCGGGAGAAGGCCCGGAGGCGAAGCGTGGGCATCTATCACGTTTGACGTCCGAAGGGACGGTAGCACGCCCAGACGAACACGAGTGGTTCATCACTCCACAAAGTAGATGAAAGCGATTGGAAGGAGGAGATGACTCCGTATCGAGTCCCGTCGACACAACAAACCGACCGGATCGCTCGAGGATCGTAAGTGAGGGGGGAACGGCGAGCTGTCAGGTGGTCTGGAAGGAGCTCGCCACCGACCGCATCGCTCGTCCGAGCGGTGGGGCGCCCCCTCGAGCGACTGGCCGGTTTGCGGCGGGTGGCGCGCACAGGCGCGCCAAGAGGGTTCATGTAGAGACGTGTATCTCGCTAAGCCAGGTGCCACTCTGCGAAAAGATAACTTCGGGGCGCTCGAATGCGCAAAGCACATACCTCTCTGCCTCGATATGGAGTTTCGCTGTTCTGAGGCGATTCGACAGGGTAGAAGAAGACGTCCGTCCTCCTATTCGGTACCCATCGCCCCCGAGTTTGAACGAACATCTCTCTCCCATTCTCCCGAGTTTGTCCGACCGAGGTCCCCAAAATGGTGAAACATCAGCTTTATATTTGTTCGAACCCCATCTATCGAAAGGGATGATGAAAGGGGCACCCAGCCCCGGCCGGCAGAAGGGGCTCGACTCTCCTCCTCTCTGGTATCTCTATCGTGTCGGCCCCTATCGAATCGACTCGTGTGCGCGTCGATGCGCCGCCGGGCTCCGTCTCCTAGATGATTGTGCTCAACCATTCTTATATCCCTCGACTTGGACCCCATTCCCCTCATGCACGATTGCATCATCATCGGAGCGGGCGTCGCCGGACTCGGACTCGGATGGCAACTCGCCGACCGCGGCGTCGACGTCCTCGTCCTGGAACGCGATCGAGCCGGAGCGGGGGCCAGTCGCGCCGCCGCCGGTATGCTAGCCCCTACGGCCGAACTCGAATTCCAGGAGATCGAACTTCTGGAACTCGGACGCGCCAGCCTCGAGATGTATCCTGAGTTCGTCGACGAACTCGAGACGGCCAGCGGTATGGATCTCGACTACCGCACCGAAGGCACACTGGTGGTCGCCGGCGACCGCGACGAGGGCGAAGCACTCGATCGCATCTACAACTACCAGCGCAGGTTGGGACTCGACGTCGAGAAACTCTCGACCGAAGCAGTGCGTGAACGAGAACCGGCCCTGACGCCCGATCTCCATCGGGCCCTGGCCTGTCCGTCGGATCACCAGATCGACCCCGAACAGTTGATCGATGCGCTCGTCGAGGCTCTAGATCGCGCGGGCGGGATGCTCCGCGAGAGCTGCGCTGTTCAGAAAGTTCGGTGCGAGGATGGACAGGTCCGGGACATCGTCACCGAGGACGACGAACATCTGGAGGCAGATCGCGTCGTGGTGGCCGCCGGGGCCTGGACCGGACAGATCGATGGCATTCCCTCCGGGATATTGCCTCACGTCCGTCCCGTTCGCGGAGAGATGATCGCCACCGATCTGGGCGATCCCCCGGTCTGCGAACATGTCGTTCGGGCCCCTCATCTGACACGGCCAGATGTCTACATGGTCCCCAAGTCCGACGGTCGACTGATCATCGGAGCCACGAGCGAGGAACGGGGGTTCGATTCGCGCCTCACGGCGGGGGGGATCTTCGAACTGCTCTGGGGCAGCAAGCGCGTGCTTCCGGCTCTCTACGATCGTCACATCCAGGACATGTGGACCGGCTTTCGCCCTGTCACGCTCGATGGCGAGCCCGTGCTGGGGCCGACCGATATCGAGGGACTGTGGCTGGCGACCGGTCACGGCCGAAACGGTATTTTGCTGACGCCCCTCACAGCGTACGGACTGGTCGACGCCATACTCGAGGATGCCCTCCCAGACGTACTCGAGGGGTTTACACCAACCGGCTCGTTGCAGTAGTGGGCGGATTTGGACCTCCGAGCGACGTACGCGAGATCGTCACGTCGAACGCGTCCGCCATCCACTCGGATTTTCTCATCTCGCAAGGTCGTGATGTCGACACGCATCGTCTCGTTCGTCGTTGTACTCATGGCGCTCTCAGCTCCCGCCATCGCCGGAGCTCAGTCGTCCAATCGTACCGAACGGCCCGTGGCCGACTTCGCTCGTACGGCCCGCCCCATCGGACTCGGCGAAGCGTTTCATTCGGTGAGTACAGGCACATCGGGACTCTACTACAATCCGGCCGGGATCGCGACGGCTCGCATGTATGCAGTGGGCGGCACCTATGAATTCACCCCTCAGGGGAACGTGTTGAACGCCTCGGTCGTCGACAGCAAAACCAATCAGAAGCTATCGGCTGGAGTGGGCTACAGTTACATGCTCGGGCGAGAACAGTCCGGGCTGGGCTCGGGCCACGATATTCGACTGGCCCTGGCCGTCCCCGCCCTGCGCGATCGAGTGTCGGTCGGACTCGAGGGGCGATACGTCATTTTCAAGGGGGAGCGCACCGAAATCGCTCGCGGATTCACCATGAAGGCGGGCTTTCTCTTTCAGTTGATCGAGCGCCTGCATCTCGGGATCAGCGGAAGCAATTTGATTGATATCTGCAATCAAAAACGTCGCTGCCGAGGCGTCACTCCGCTGACACTCAACGGAGGCATCTCGTATGGAGAGAGTACATCGTTTCTGGTTACCGCCGACGTGGGCTTGGACCTGAACTCCGAGGCCGACGGTGTCAACCTCGAATACAAGGCCGGTGCCGAGTACATGATCGGCGGGAGTGTTCCCGTCCGTCTCGGCTATCAGCACCGGACGCTGACCGGCCAGCATCTCTTGAGTACCGGCTTTGGCTGGCGCACCTCGCGATTTGGTATCGATGTCGGAGGCCGACTCGACGTGCGAAATGCCAGCAGTATCTACGTCTCGAGTTCCTTTGCCGTGTACTTCAACTGATGGTTCGTTTCGTTTCTCGACGTCCCCTCCCCTCTAAAACGAGCCGTCGTCCATCTCACCCTACGACGGGGCTCGAACTCGGTCGCTCCTCTCACAGTCTCCCTCGTTACCCCTCTCTCTGGTGGCCTCGAACCATGCCGGCGATTGCCAGATCCCGAGGCAGCCCGAAAGCGCACTGGATAGACGCGGGGAGAGCTTCGATGTTTGCCTCGCATTCGGCGCAACTCGGGGGGGGGATCTCATCTCGCAGCCGTAGGCTTGCGCCCGGACAATCCCTTCTGGAATGTCGCATCTGGTTGAGACGTTCTGTCATTGTGACCTTCACGGGGCCTCTCGACATCGCCATTGGATGTGATATATCGGGTGCCGGCGCTCGTGCACGGTCTTGGATAGATACACGTGGCTGAACCAGACGATGGCTGCAGCGGTCGCTGTAAGCTTCGATAAGCGCGAAGGTGGACACAGATGGAGACCGAAGAGAGCGACGGACTCGACGAGAATCTCGACATGCATCCGGGGGAAGAGACGGGGAAAGACGCCTTCGACGACGAACAGGATACGTTAGCCAATATCGAAGAGCTCTTCGGGGACCTCAGTCTGCCGATGCTCCGCCAGGGCCCCCAGATGGACAACGCCCCGGGGGATACGGATGCGCTGTCGAACTATCTCCGACAGCTGAACTACATCCAACCTCTCCCGGACGATCAGCAGCAGGAGCTGGCGGAACGATACGTCGAGGACGACGATCTCAACGCCGGCAAAATGCTGGTGCTGACCAACCTCCGGCTGGTCGTCAAGCTGGCCCGCGAGTACAAGCGCCAGTGGTCGGACCTGCTCGATCTCATCCAAGAGGGCAACGTCGGGCTCGCCGAAGCCATCACGCGCTACGATCCCTATCGCGGCGTCAAATTCACCAGTTATGCCCAGTACTGGATTCGGGCGATGATTCTCAACTACCTGATGAATCATCTCCGTCCGGTCAAAATCGGGAGTTCTCGAGCCGGTCGCAAGCTCTTCTACAACCTCAAGAAGGCGAGGCGTGAACTGATGCAACAGGGCCGCGAACCGACGCCCGAGCTGATCGCCGAATACCTCGACGTCGAACGCGAGGACGTCGTGCGCATGGCCACTCAGCTCGACGCTCCGCCCGTGTATCTCGACGCCGAAGCCCCCGGTCACGAGGATACGACGGTCGGGGAGCTGATGGAATCCGACGCGGACGACCCTGAATCGGTGATCGCCGACTACGATCTGTCGAGCCAGATCGATGCGGTGATCAAGGCGTTCGGCGACCAGCTCGAGGATGAACGCAAGCGCGCCATCTGGTTCGAACGCATGATCGCCGAAGAAGAAAAGACCCTCGCCGAACTGGGCCAAGACTGGGACGTCTCCAAGGAACGCATCCGTCAGGTCGAGACCCAGATTCGCGATCAGTTCAAGGATTTCGTCCGCTCGCGACTCGGCGACGAACTCGACGAGAGCTTACTCGACAATTGACGTCCCGTGCTCGATCCCGTCCGACACTCGCTCTCCCCTTCGGACGGGATCGATACGAGCTTCGACGGAAGACGACTCCGTGTTCGCCGTCGAATCTCGGAGGCGGCCGACGAATCGCAACCTGTCGCAAGCTACTGTTTTCGAACGACTCGGCTGGCTCGTTAGGAGGCAAGCATCTTCGTGTCGACCTCGCGTGGCGTTGCCTCCCTCGAGAGAGCCGCTACATGTCGAGACCCAACGGGTCTCGCCCCGTTGATCTAAAGAGACGAGCGGGCTATGACCTTGAGTGACGCGATGTGAAGTCAATTGTCATGTCGGTAGCATCGCCCATCACGATTATCTTCCGCGCTCCCCGAAGAGATTTTCTAGACTCGTTGCTCGACTCGATTCGATACAAGGATGAACCATGTCGACTGAAGTCTCAGATGTCGCAGAGACGTTTTTGGATACGGATTTTCAGCTCTTTTCCGATCGCTCCTATGCGGTCAAAGATCTGAGTGATAAGCAGATCAAGCTCGGCCGCAAGCAGATCGAGCTGGCCGAAAAAGAAATCACCGGCCTGATGGCGACCCGCGAGAAATACCGCGACGACAAGCCCCTAGAGGGCGCCCGCATCATGGGCTCGCTGCACATGACCGTACAGACGGCGGTGTTGATCGAGACGCTTGAGGCGCTCGGCGCCGACATCCGCTGGGTCTCCTGCAACATCTACTCGACCGAAGATTACGCCGCGGCCGCCACGGTCGCCGGTCCCGAGGGGACGGCCGACAATCCGCAGGGTCCGCCCATCTTCGCCTGGGAGGGCGAGACGGTCGAAGAATACTGGTGGTGCACGTTCCAGGCTCTCAACTGGGGCAACGACCAGGGCCCGACGATGATTCTCGACGACGGCGGCGACGCCACGTTGATGGTCCACAAGGGCTACAAGTACGAGGAAGAGGGCGAAGTGCCGCCCCCTGAAGAGGCGCCCAATCCGGAGCTGAAGGTCGTCCGCTCGGTCCTCCAAGAGGTCCAAGAGCGCGACCCCGAGTTCTGGCACAAGCGCGTGCCCGACATCCAGGGCGTCAGCGAGGAGACGACGACCGGCGTTCACCGTCTTCAAGATCGCGCCGAAGCGGGAACGCTTCACTTCCCCGCGATCAACGTCAACGATTCGGTCACGAAATCGAAGTTCGACAACATCTACGGGTGCCGCCACTCGCTTATCGACGCCCTCAACCGGTCCACCGATCAGATGATTTCCGGCAAGAAAGCCCTCGTCTGCGGCTTCGGGGACGTCGGCAAGGGCTCGGTCGAGTCGCTCGAAGGCCAGAAAGCGCGTGTAGCCATCAGCGAGATCGATCCCATCTGTGCGCTCCAGGCCTCGATGGAGGGCTACGACGTCCTCACCGTCGAGGACGCCATCGAGCGCGACTTCGACATCTATGTGACGGCCACGGGCAACATCGACGTCATCACGGCCGAGCACATGAGCCAGATGAAAGACGGGGCCATTGTCTGTAACATCGGTCACTTCGATACCGAGATCGACATGGCCGGCCTCGAAGAGATGCGCGACGACGGCGAGGCCACCAAGACCGAGATCAAGCCGAAGGTGCACGAGTGGACCTTCGAGGAGACCGGCAACAGCATCCTCATCCTCGCCGAGGGTCGTCTCGTGAACCTCGGATGCGCGACGGGTCATCCGAGCTTCGTGATGTCCTCGTCGTTCACCAACCAGGTGATGGCGCAGATGGAGCTGCACCAGCGCAACGAGGACTACGACCTCGACGTCTACACGCTGCCGAAGTACCTCGATGAAGAGGTCGCCCGGCTCCACCTCGACCACCTCGGGCTGAATCTGACCGACCTGACCGAAGAGCAGGCCGAATACATCGGCGTCGACGAGGACGGTCCCTACAAGCCCGATTACTACCGCTACTGAGTCGCACTCGATCGACGACGTGTTCTCCCTGGTCGGAGACACGTCCACCCCACGACCGCTCGGGTCCGCACTTCGCACGGGGCCGAGTGACACGGGTCGACACACGAAAGCCCGCACGGCCGAGATGCCGTGCGGGCTTTTATCGTGTGAGCCCCGCGGGCGCGAGCGGTAGCAACGGCGTTCATCCTCATCCTCCGGTGTTTCCCCCGAAGCCGGAACTTGCTCCGACTGCATTGCCCCCGGCGTTCGAGCCGGAGACTCCCTAATTCTGCGAGGGGGGCTGACGACAGACGGCCTGAGTGCTCGGGTCGTCGGTCGTGTCGAGATAGAGGCGACACTCGGAATCGCTCGTACATCCCGCGAAGACACAGACGCCGTCCTGACAGACCTCGAATCGTCCATCTCCCTGATTGCACTCGGCATCGTAGTTACAGGGAACTCGACAGTCGCCATCGGAATCGCAGACGGCTTCGGGGGCGGATTCTTTGATGGCACACTCGCGGTTTGTCTCGCACTGAGGTTCGGTACACGTGTTGCCCTGACACTCCGAGAGCGCGGGACATGCCGAGTCGCTTCGGCATCCTTCCTGGCACTGGCCGTCGATACAGAGGCGCTCACCGTCACAGTCGCTGTCGTTGTCGCAGTTCGGCACGCATCGACCGTTGACACAGGAAGCGTCCCCCGTGCACTCGACCTGTCCCGATTGACAGGGCTCGGCGACGGGTTCGCATGTCCCCTCCTGGCATTCCCGCGGACAGCACTGGGCATGGTAATCCTGGCACGCCTCGAGGTTCCCCGAGTCGCATTCGCTTTTGAGGTCGGTACACTGCTGGGAGTCAGCGTTGCTGCAGCAGTCCTCTTGGGTCTCACACTCGATACGGTCGCACTGTCGCGGGGTCGACGATATTTCGTAGTTCTGTGTGACGCACTCGCCGTTGATACAGGCGAGTCCGCCCTGGCAGTCGTTTCGGGCGAGGCAACTCTCGCCCCGCTCCCCTCGCTTGTCGGGCTGAGACTGGACACGTTGCGGACCTCCGTCGTCTCCGCCACAGCCGGCGGCGAGGAGAACGGCGCAGGCGAGATAGCTCAACATCATGCCCGCTTCGGGCGACGAACGTGTATTGAACAACATGGAACACCTCGATCGTAGCAGTTCTTGACGTCTATCATACTCGTAAGGACGAGGCATACTTTTCCACGTCCCTCCGATCGATTGCAAGTGGGGGTTGTCCGTACACTCTCTCTCGAGAGAGGCGATTCTCTATGGAGATCGAGAGCCTCGTAGCCCGAAAGGGTCGGCACGACGCGACCGCACTGCTCGAACGGATCGCTCGAGAGCGACGGGGTGTCCCCTTTCTTTTGGTGACACTGGATTACGACGAGTCGGCAGATGTGACGACGAGGGTCCCGTCGCGTCGATGGCAGGTGAGATCCGCTGTATCGAGCACGGTCTCGAAGGCTCGAGCCACGTCGGCATTGTCAGCCGAGATGGTCAGACGTCCCTCGACCTCGGGATCGATCACGATCCGGCGGTCGGATTTGACCTGAAAGATCCGCATGACGCGCTCGATGGCGGCGCGCCGGAAGTCGAGGTCGACGGTGGTCGCCGGAAAGAGGGTCCGAAGTTGGGAGCGCGAGGGACTCGGGCTCTCCGATTCCGCTGGAGATCTGGCCTCTCCGTTCTCATCGGGGGCTTCATCGTCGCTCGAGTTGGTCTCGCGTTCTTCAGGGTCCTGAAGCCAGATGGGCACCCCCTCCCGAGAATCGGGCGGAGCGCCGACCGGCTCGTCGGGCTCTTCGGACGACGAGGCACACCCCAGAGTCCCGCCACACAGGAGACATCCTGCGAACAACGCGAGTATCAGAGCGCGAAGCGACGTATACCCTCGAGACATGATGCGTAGACGTCGTAAAAGAGGGAACCGAGATGACGAGCGCTCGATCGCTCATCGAGCCGGTGATTCATCGCCCGAACGCCACGAGCGCGACGGCGAACGAGGTTCGAATACCGATGTCAGCGTGGCGGTCTCGCCGCAGTTTTTCAAGACTCGTGCCCGACGACGAGAAGCTCGCGAGCCGCCTCGCGCGTCTTGTCGCTGACGGTCGTCCCCGCGAGCATGCGCGCGACCTCTTCGATGCGTTCCTCGTCGCCGAGATGCTCGACGTCCGAGTGAGTTCGTCCCCCTCGGCTGGTCTTCTCGACGCGATAGTGATGATCGGCCCGAGAGGCGATCTGCGGGAGGTGCGTAATACAGATGATCTGATGGCTCTCGGCCGTCCGTTGAATTTTGCGCCCCACCACGTCGGCCGTCCGCCCGCCGATGCCCGTATCGACCTCATCGAAGACGTAGGTTTCAACGTCGTCGCGCTCCATGAGCACCGATTTGATCGCGAGCATGATGCGCGACAACTCGCCGCCGCTGGCAATCTCGGCCATCGGCTGGAGCGCTTCGCCGGGATTGGGAGCGATCACGAACTCGAGGGCGTCGAACCCCCGTGCTCCGAGGTGAAGATCGCCCTCGTCGGCGATGCGTTCGGTAGCACGGGCGCCGGGCAACGAAGGCGGCTCGAACTGCACGTGAAAGCGAGTTGCCCCCATATTGAGCTCCGAAAGTTCGCGCTCGATCCGCTCCTGGAGCGTCTCGGCTACCCGTCGTCGAGCCTGGCTCAGCTCGCGAGCCACCCGAAACGCCTCCCGCTCGGCCTCCTGCAAATCATCGCGGAGCTCGTCGAGATTCGATTCGGCGTGGCGGAGAAAATCGACCTCCTCGCGCAGCTTTTCGGCTCGCTCGATCAATCCCTCGACATCGTCGACCTCGTGTTTGCGCTCGAGCTGTTTGAGGGTTTCGAGCCGTTCGACCACCGCATCGATGCGCTCGGGATCGACCTCGAGGTCCTGGAGATAGGTAGTCAGACTCCGGGCGATCTCCTCGGTCTCGATCCGAGCACGCTCGAGTCGTTCGACGTACTCCTCGAGATCGCCGTCGTGCCGAGCTGCTTCGCGCAGGTGATCAACCGCCACCGAGAGCTGTTCGACGGCGGGATGATCGCTTTCGTCACAGAGGGTCAAGGCATCCTGGACCGCCGTGCCGATGACTTCGCCGTGTTTGAGGCGCGCGAGCTCGTTTTCGAGTTTGTCTTCCTCGCCGGGGGTCAGGTCGGCCTCCTCGAGCTCCTCGAGCTGATATTCGAGGACCTCGGCTCGATCGCCGTGGTCGGCGATGTCCGCCTCCAGCGAGGCAATTTTGTTCCGGAGGGATTCGACGCGCTCGTAGGCGTCCGCCATCGCCTCGCGCTCGGCGTCGAGCTCTCCGACGGCATCGACGATCTCGAGGTGCCGCTCTGCCTCCAGCAAACTGTAGTGTTCGTGCTGACCGCTGATGTCGACCAGTCCGGGCGTCAGATCGCGGAGCAGACTCACGGTCGCCGACTCGCCGTTGACGTAGACCCGGTTGCGTCCCGATCGGCGGATGCGTCGGCGAATGCGGAGGGGGGCCTGGTGGGGATGATCGGCGCGGTCGAGTAGGGTTTCGATCCGTTCCAGCGGCTCGCCATGCAACGAAAACTCGCCCTCGACGTGAGCCTCCTCCTCGCCCGTGCGAATCAGATCGGTCGAGGCCCGTCCGCCCAAGATGAGGTCGAGGGCGTCGACGATGATCGATTTGCCCGCCCCCGTCTCACCGGTAAAGACCGTGTAGCCGTCCCGGAACAGGATATCGAGCTGATCGATGATCGCAAAATTGCGAATCTCGAGGCGGTTCAACATCGCACCGATAGTCCTCGGACAACGACCCAGTTACGACACGAAGGCGCGCGTCACGACATCTCTCGCTCCGTCTGATCTCGAGCGGCGAGTGCTGCACGATAGACTTCGTCGACCGCGACCCCTGCCTCGTCGGCGAGGCGAGCGCAGTCCTCGTATTCGGGGGAGACTTGCACGATTTCACCACGACGCCGTCCAATTTTGAGGCGCACGGACCCGAAATCGGTCTCGACGTGCTCGAGGGCTCGCGACAATTTCCGCCGCTCGATCGTCTCGACTCGTGCGCCGAAGGTCGTCGTATGCTCGAAGAGGCGATCGAGGATCGACGTCTCCGATTCGGGTTCGGCGAGAATGGAGACTCTCGTCCCCTGGCGCCCCTTTTTCATCAGGACGGGTTCGCGGACGACGTCGAGCGCTCCCGCCTCGAAGAGCCGATCCTCGAGCACGGCGAGGTGCTCGGGGGACATGTCGTCGAGCTCGGTGGTGATCTGGCGAACCGTATCGACTTCTTCGCGAGGGGTCGACGAGGCGTCGGCCGTCGTCTCCGAATCGGTCTCGAAGACGGTCGTGCGCACGACGTTCGAGATCGCGCCGAGCTGTCGCGTCCCGGTGCCGTAGCCACTGGCCCGAATCGTCCCCGGTGGACGCTCCAGCCCCGGCGAGATGCGTCGGAGCTCGTTCAGGATGGTTGCCCCGGTGGGCGTGACGAGCTCCGTGTCGACCGGGCGGCTGACCGTCTCGAAGCCCTCGAGCAGGCGAACCGTGGCGGGGACGGGCGCCGGTATGGTCCCGTGGTCGGTCTCGATCGTCCCCGACCCCAGCGGAACGGCGCCGATCGACCAGCTCGCCTCGGTCTGCTCCAGAATCCAGGCGGCGCTGACGAAGTCAAAGATCGAGTCGAGCGCACCGCACTCGTGGAAGTGAACCTCCTCGAGGGGGATGTCGTGGATCGAGGATTCGGCTTCGCCGAGCGTCTCGAACATCGAGGCGGCGCGTCGGCGAACGCCTTCGGGGAGGCCGCTGTCGTCGAGTCGATCGAGAATCACCGACAGATGCCGGTGGTCGGACTCGGCCTCGGGATCCCAGTTCTCGAAGTGAACGTGCGTGCCGGAGATCGCGCCGCGCTTGGCGTCCTCGGGGACGATACGGACGTCCCCCAGTCCGAGCGAACGGAGCGCCTCCTCGAGGTCGGCCTTCTCGCAGAGGCCCGCATCGAGTGCGGCAGCCAGAAACATGTCCCCGGCGAGACCGCCGAGCATGTCGAGATGCACGTGCATGATTCAATCCTGTGCAGCGAGGAGATTCATTTTGGTGGCGAGCACGGCCGCGCCGTATCCATTGTCGATATTCATGACGGCGGTGCCGGGCGAACAGGAATTGAGCATCGTCAACAGTGGCGCCACGCCTTCGAAGCTGGCGCCGTAACCGACGCTAGTTGGGACCGCCACGACCGGCTGGCGGGCCAGTCCGCCGACAACGCTCGGGAGAGCGCCATCCATGCCGGCGACGACGATGACGATCCCGGCGCGATCGAGCTTGTCCAGATCGGGGG
>JAQCND010000558.1 GCA_028274765.1 Bradymonadaceae bacterium | reverse complement strand
CCCCGCTCAACTGAGACGTGCGCTGATAGAGGCGATCGCCGAGCCCCAGTCGATGGAGGTGAGACGCGGCGCGATAGCGGTCGGCCTCGTCGAAACGAAGGAGCGACCGATGGCCGTCGTAGTCGAAGAGTCGACCACAGAGGACGTTGTGCAGCGCCGTCAACTGGGGGACGAGCCCGACGTGCTGCAGGACGATCCCGACGTCGCGGGCCATCGCCTCGCCTCGGCGCACCGTCTCGGTGGGATCGCGTCCGTCGACGCGCACCTTTCCGTCGTCGAGCGATTCCATCCCCGCCAGCACCCGCATCAGCGTCGTCTTGCCGCTGCCGCTGGGGCCGATGACGGCGACACGCTCTCCGGTCTCGACCTGCATCGAACAGCCGTCGAGCGCGGAGACGCGATCGTCTCCTCGTTGATAGGTGCGTCGGGCGTTCTCGAGTTCGATGATCGACATCTCGAACCTCGTCGTCGAAACCGGGAACGTGTGTGGAGAAGAGGGGGGCGAGATACCTATGACTCAGGCAGATGACCGTCGCCCTGAGGACGCGACGGCACGACGCACCGGATCACTCGCGCCATCTGCCTCGTGTCTCGTCGGGGCGAGCTCAGAGGAGCGCCGTTTATTCGGCCCCCGAGCCAGGACCGCTTCCACTGCCCTCGCCCGATCCCTGAGCGTGGCCCGAGCCTTTGCCGCTCCCCTGGCCCGAGCCCTCGCCGGAACCCTTCTCGTCGTTGGCTTGCTCGCCCGAGCCGTGGGCGGCCCCCGACCCCGAGCCGCGAGCCGAGCCCGAACCGGCCCCGAACCCCTCGATGTCCTGTTCGGCGCCAACCGTCTCCAGGGCATCGGCGAGGCTCTTGACGTGTGCGTCGTGCGAGCGTTCGACGAGCCGTTTGGCGCCGTAGAGGCTTGTCAGCAACTCTTGATGCTCGGAGTCGTTGAGCGACAGAAATGCCTCTTTGATGTTGGTTTTGAGCTCGTCCGGAAGTGCCGACCGAACGGCGACCCCGTGGGTGGGAACGGGTCCCTGTTTGGCGAGGACGCGGAGGCTCTCGAGCTCCTCGTCGCTCAGGTAAATCTCGGGGGCATATCCGGAGACGGCCGTGGCGTCGACCCGACCGTTGAGAAGCGCCTGGAGCGATTGCTGATAGCCGCCTCCGTAGATGACCTCCGAGAAGTAGTCTTTTGGGTCGTCGCCCGTCTCCATGGAGGTCTTCTCGATGAACTTCGCCAGCGGAAAGAGGTATCCCGATGCCGACGTCGGGGCGGTAAAGGCGACGGCGCGTCCCTCGAGATCGGCGACCGATTCGATGTCGCTATCCTTTTGGACGTACCATCGCGAGTAGTAATAGGGATTGCCATTTCGCTCCTCGGCCGCTAGAAGTTCGGCCCCCGCCTTTTGATGAGCGATCAGGTAGGGCCATCCACCGAAGTAAGCGACGTCGGCGTTTTTTGATCGAAGAGCTTCGACGACGGCGGCGTAGCTGGTCGGCAGAAAGACTTCGACCTCCACGCCGATCTGTTCGGACATGTACTTGGCCATCTCGTCGGCGTCGGGGGCGAGGGCCTGGGGGTTGGCCTGGGGCTGGAAGGCAAAGGTCACTGTGTCGGGCCCGGAGGTCGACGCGCCCTCGTCCGACGTCTCCGACTGGGGCGACTGAGCGTCGGCCGACGGGGACCGATCACATCCCACTGTGGCGATGCCCAGTATCAGTCCGATGGTGACGAGCGGCCATGTGCGAGGTGTCATATCGAGACTCCTGTCATTTGGGGTGATCATCAGTGGATCGAGCGCAGGGTCGCCCCGTACATAGATTACTTGAAAATGATTTTCAATTTTGTGGGTGTTGAGCTCGTCGAATCGAATGTGCCCGGTATGTGATCTCCATCGACCTCCCTGCTTTCGTCTCTCCGTCGACGCATCGACCGGGGGGAGCGGAGAAACGACGCGAGCCGAAAGTAGGGAGCAGTCCGACTCGAATACGAAGGATGGCGGATCTCTCCTCTCGGACTCGAGCGGAGTCGACAACCGGGGTGCGAGTTCGCCGGGTTACCAAGCGCTTTCTTCAACGTTTGGATTCGCGGATCTGTCGGATGACCTCGTTGGCGACCTCTCGGATGCGCCACGACTCGCTGTCGTCGTTGACGATGCGCTGAAACCAGTCCTTGTGTTCGAAGGCAGCCTGGTTGGCGACAATCTTGATGAGCTTTTCGCGGAAACTGTCGCCGACGAGAATATAGTGTTTGGTCGAGCCGCGCTCCTGCCAGACCCGTTCTTCGCACTCCTCGTCGCCTTCGGTCGTCTGGAACTGGCGTCTTGCCCATAAGACGTCGCGGTCGATGGCAACCTTCTTGAGCGCATCGTATGCGGCACATTTGGTGACGAACGAAGGCTCTCCATCGATGACCTCGCGCACGGCATCGCGAGCTTCGGCACTGCCGATCTTGCGGATGGCCCAGAACGCATGGATCATGACTTTGTTGTCATCGGACTCGAACAGGGGCGTGATGGTCTCGACGGCCTCGGGGGGCTGCATCAGGCCGAGCCCACGGAGGATACCGACCTGGAGCGTGGGATTGTCGGTCTGCTGGAGCGTCTGGGTGAGGGTCTGACGCGCCCGAGGCTCGAGGCCGAGTTTGCCCAGGGCCGTGGCCGCTGCCGCCCGTACCTCGGCTGATTCGTCCTGTTCGAGTACCTCGATGACGGATTCACGCGCCGATTCCATCTCCATCTTACCGGCCGACCATGCGGCGACAGTACGTACGTCGGAACTGGGATCGTCGAAGGTGTCGACGACGAGTTTGCGCACCCCGGGCCGCTCCCAAAGCTCGTAGTTGATGCCTTCGGTCATCTCGTCGAAGGCCGAGATGCGTCGTTCCGGCGAATCGGATCGGAGTAGCACGCGAAAATAACCCTCGGCGTGATACGTATCCAGGAAGCCCCCTGTCGCGGCATTGAGTCCGAAGGCGTTGCCCACGATCAGCAGGACCAGCAGGATCATGAATTCGCCGTCGTGGCTGGAGACCGGAGCCTCGCTCGGGTCGCGTTTGGCATCCTCCAGGAAGACCGCCTCCCGCCAGGGCCCCGAAAAGAAGAGATCCCCGATCGTCACGGTCAGCAAGAAGGCGCTCACCAAAACCAGAAACATGTTGCCCGTGATCAGGAACATGTTGAGTACGACCGACTGGCTCATCTCCAGGATGTAGTGCGCGCTGGCCGCTCCCAGCCCGTAGGTGGCCACCATCGCGACCAGCATCGAGACGATGAGCCGAGTTCGGGTCCGGGCCAGATCCTGAAGAAGCCCGATCTCGGAGACGTCGATGACGAGTTTGACGTTGGCCATAGGATAGGCAAGTCGAGAGTGGAGGAAGCGGCGCACTTCGCACGAGAAAAAGGGCTCACACGAGGCCAATATATGATCGCGACATCGGCCTCAATGTTGCAAACCGCATTTTATTGGACCCTCCCGAAGCACTCTATTACAATGACGACCGACCTATCGAAGAGGTCGCGTCTGCAACAATCCGGTGTTCCTCCGTATAAAAGGGATGATCATGACGATCACCTCGTGCAATCGTTACGTCTCGATGATGCTCGTTGCCGTTCTGCTCGGTCTGGGGGGCATCACCCATGCGACCGCTCAAGACGACGCCGACGACGAGTCGGCCGAATCCCGAGACGCGAGCGATTCGAGTGGTGAAGACGAGACGACCGATGACTCGGAGGAAGACGACGAACCCGAGGTCGACGCCGACAAGCAGATCCAGCGCGCCACCGACCGGGCCGGGCGCAAAGCCACTACTCGTGCGATCCGACATTACGAGAAGGGACTGCGGGCTGCCCCCGAGAAGTTTCCCACGGCTTATTACAATCTCGCTCAGGTGTGGGAGGCCAAAGAAGAGTGGGGCAAGGCGCTTCTCCATTACCAGGCGTATCGAGCCGCCGCCCGCACCAAACCCTCCGAAAAGGAAGCCAACGAGGCAATCGACCGGCTGTTGTCACGTCTGAGCGACGGCCTGATCGGCAATCTCACCCTTGATGTCGAACCCGAGGACAACGCCAAACTATATGTGGACGGCTTCCTCATCGCCCGCGATGGCGATCTGAAGAAGGGCAAATTGTTCGAGGGTGAATACACGGTTCGCGCCGACATCAAGGACTACCATCCGGCCGAGAAGACGATCGCATTCGAGAAAGGAGCCTCCAAAACGGTCGAACTCCGTCCCAATATCAAGACTTTCTACGGCAAAGCGGACGTCCAGGTGAACAAGGAGGATGCGACCGTCAAGTTCAAACCCAAAGATCTCGACTCACCGAAGGGACCGGATGAGCCCATCACGCACACCTCGCCTCTCGAGGAACCCGTCGAGTTGGTAACCGGCAAGTATCTTCTCGAGGTCACCAAAGACGATTTCCATCGATGGGTGCGCTATATCAACATCAAGCGCGACAAGACGACCAACGTGCAGGTGGAACTGTCGGAACAGCTCCCCGAAGAAATTCGCTGAGACGAGGGGTCAACTCGAGGCATCGTCCTCGTCGTCGGCCGAAAGGGTGCGTTCCGTATCGTGCGGAGTCATCGGGATACTGTAGGACTCGTCGAACCATCGCCCGAGGTCGACCTGTTTGCAGCGGGACGAACAAAAGGGAAACGTCTCATTGTCGGACGGCGGTTCGACCGGATCCTCGCAGACCGGACACGTCGACAGCTCATCGGCATCGGAATCGGTAGCCATGACTTCGAGGGAAAACAGGTACCCAGATATCGAGCGTGCGTGTTCATCAGAGCGCTTCTGAACGAAGACGAGGTTGTCTCCCATCAGATACACGGGCTCGGGGGAACCGGAAGGGCCCAAACGCCGCTCGCTGGTGAGAGTGATGTCTCTTGATTCGAGGGCCCAGCGCGATCCCCGACGAGTCTCGCACTCAACGTATCACGACCTTTGTCGCTCGTATACCCCGTGTTCGTGTGATGTGTTGCGCCGCTGCCTCTCTTCCGAGTTCGGTCGGAGCGGAACACATCTCTTGTGACCTATCGATGATTGGTCCCGCCCGTGTTCGCGCGGCTCTCCTGATGACGCCCTGGATGCCCAAAACACGATTTCAGGTTCTGGTTCGAATATCCGAGCAATTGCATCCATACGGCTTCCCCTTATTCGTGTTCGGATAAGGGGGCAAGTCCTTTGGTATATGTAAGTTGAATTACTCGAGATCCCGAGGGCAATGGGGGTTAAATTTTTGTTCGAGGGACGGAGTCTCTCATCCCAAGCCGGCGAGGACGCCGGCGCTCCGGAAGGCGTCTCATGTGAAGAATGGTATCCTACCGTACGGAGCGCCAGCATCCCTGCGAGGACGCCGGCGCTCCGGAAGGCGTCTCATGTGAAGAATGGCATCCTACCGTACGGAGCGCCAGCATCCCTGCGAGGACGCCGGCGCTCCGGAAGGCGTCTCATGTGAAGAATGGCATCCTACCGTACGGAGCGCCAGC
>JAQCND010000555.1 GCA_028274765.1 Bradymonadaceae bacterium | reverse complement strand
CGCCGTCTCGGCCACTCAGTACGACCGCACGACGACGTTCTATTCGCAGTGGGGTGGGTTCGTCGACATCGCCGCCCCCGGCGGCAACACGCGCGTCGACCAGAACGACGATGGACGTCCCGACGGCGTCCTCCAGCAGACGCTCAAGGACGGCGAGACCGACGAACACGACTTCGTGCTCTTTATGGGGACCTCCATGGCGAGCCCCCACGTCGCAGCCGGCGCCGCGCTCGTCGCTTCGCAGGGCGTGACCCATCCCGACCGCATCGCGGAAGTCCTCCAGGAGTCGGCCGACGACTCGGAGCGCGATCGCTTCGACAACCGCGACGCTTACACGGATCGCTACGGGTCCGGCATCATGAATGCCGCTGCGTCGGTCGACCACGCTCTCACCGAGACCGGCATCTGGCGCATGAGCGGCGGACTGGCGCTACTGTTGTTCGCCATCTTCGGCGTGCGCCGACGCGACATGCTCGACATCACGCCGGATGTCGATCTCACTATGCTCGGGTCGACCCTCATGGCATCGAGCGGTCTATTCATGCTCCCGATGATTCCGGGGCTTGGCGAGTCGTGCGGACTCGTCGGCGCGCTCGCCCACCCGATCGCCGAGTGGGATCTCGTCTTCTTCGGCGCCGGCGCCGATCAGAGTCCCTTGCTCGCGAGTGCCCTGTTGCCTCTCTTGGCCGTCGGATTGTTCTCGAAGCACCGGTTGTTGAGTTCGGTCGCCTACGGACTCGCAATCGGAACGGCCGCGTTCTGTCTGACCGAGGCGTGGCTGATGACCTCTGACGTCCACTGGATTCCGGGCATGGGGGGCTTGCTCGATCGTGCCTGGCTGGCTGTCAACGGCGCGGTGAGCTTTGCGCTCGGATACCTCGGACTCAAGCGCTACTGATGTCTCCGGACGCCAGCGTGCAAAATGAAAGCGCATGTCTCTGAGACGTGACGAGACGTGACACCGGTACTTCCCCGGCTCGTGCCGAGCGGGAGTGCCGGTGTTGGCGTCTGTCGTCTCGAAGCGCACGACCATGTCGATGCAGGCAGCAACACCTCCCCGAACGTGGACGACACACCGATGAGTGGCCGCGAAAAAGATTCGGTTATTCAAGACACGATCGACGAGTCTCCCCTGTTCAAGCATCTCTCTACGGAGTGGCGCCACCGTCTGGCCGAACACAGCGAGGTGAGGGCGTTCGACGACGGCGACGAGGTAATCGAAGAGGGGCAAGAAGAACAACATCACCTCTTTATCGTGCTCGACGGGCAGGTTCGGGTGTGGACACAATCGCCCGAGGGGGAAGTCGAGCTCAAGACCCTTCACTCCGGAGCTTACTTCGGAGAAGTCTCTCTGATCAGCGACAAGATCGCGACCGCCACCGTCGAGGCCGACGGCGACGATGTCGAGGTGCTGGCGGTCGATCGCGAGCACGTCCTCGAGTTGATCCAGAACGACGAAAAGGTTCAGGACATGCTCGAGGGCATCACGGTCGCTCGGGCCAAAGATACGATCGGCAAGGTCCTCGATTGAACAGCCCGTGGCTCCGCTCGCGGTCGGAGTAGGCTCGCGCCATGTTCGTGTGAGTGCAGGCTCATTCGAGGGAGCGTGCGACGACGCGAGACTCTGTGCTCCCCATCAAACGAGATAACGATGCTATGACGAGACGAGCCTCTTTACTTCTGATGCTGGCGACGTGTTGGGCCGGAATCATCCTCGGCACCTCGCCGGCGGCGGCCACCACGGCGGTCCAGCTCGATCTCGAAGGACTCGTCGCCAACTCCAACCGGATCGTGGTCGGTGACGTGGCGGAGGTCGAATCGTTTCGTCGAGACGGACGCATTCTGACGGACGTTACCCTCGAGATCGAGCACAACTGGAAGGGGGAGGGACCCGGGGTCGTCACCATCCGCCAGCCCGGCGGTCGCATCGGGGACATCGTCACGCACGTCCCTGGAACGCCGACCTTCGAGACCGGACAGCGCGTCGTCCTCTTTCTCGAGCCCAAGGATAATCCAGACGTATGCGTGACAACCGGCCTGTCTCAGGGAGCTTTCCAGATCGTGACGGGGCCGGATGGAGCCACGCAATTTGTCGTTCCCCAGTTGGCCGATCTCAATCTCGTCGCTCCCACCGACGAGACGGATGAAACCTCGTCAGCCGGGGGGAACGAGATCCCATCCAATGGCTCGGCATCCTCTGAAATTCGTCGACAAAAGACCCGTCTCGAACCGGCTGACACG
>JAQCND010000535.1 GCA_028274765.1 Bradymonadaceae bacterium | reverse complement strand
CCGAGGGATCCGTTCCGGCAATTGTCAGTATCGAAGACATGAATGCGGCCATACACTCGAGGAGTAGCAATCAGCAGACATGCCCCCACGCTCGAAGATCTCGTTCAGCGCGGAGCGTCATCTCGGCGATCCGATTCGCGAGGCAGGAGCCACTCGAAGTCGTAGGTTCGGGCCGTCCAGAAGACGAGGGGCATCACGAGAAGGTTGGCGATCATCGTCGTCCCGATGCCAATAATGGCGAGCTGTCCAATCGACTTCAACCCTCCGTGTTCCGTGATGGCGAGTCCCCCAAATCCGATGCCCGACGTGATCGAGGCCATGACCACGGCCGATCCGACGGTGCGCAGCACGCGACCGGCCGAATCGCGACCGTACTCGAGATAGCGACTGTAGAAGTGGACACCGGCGTCGACGCCGATCCCGATGACGACGGGAATGATGATGACGTTGAAGAAGTCGACTTTCAGTCCCACGGCCACCATGGCGCCGAAGAGCCAGGAGAGCCCCAGTAGACAGGGCGCCATCGCCACCAGCCCGCGAAGGGGACTGCGAAAGGCCAGTGACAGGATCAGGAGCACAAAACAGAGCGCGATCCCGATCATCAGCGGACCGTCGCGTTTGATTTCGTCGAGCATCTGGACGTAGATGTAAGACTGACTTCCGATCTGAAAATCGGCCCCCGTCTCGTCGCGAATGCGGTTGAGCTGTGTGAGAAATCGCCGGGCTTTCGAGCCCTTCATCTGATCGATGCTCTCGTTGACGTAGATGACGTACTCGAAGGCAAATGCCTCGCCTTCGCTCGGGGGTTTGGCTCCGTCGCCCGCCTCCTTGAAGAGTCGTTTGCTCCAGTTCGGCAGGTCGTAGATCGTGAAGGGATCGACGTCGAGCTTCTGGCGAAACTCTTCCACTCGATCCTTTTGCTCATCTTCGAGAAAGGAGAGGTCTTCGGAGTTGAGGAGCTCGCGGATCTTGCGAATCTCCTCGAGTCGCTGCTTCTGTTTGGCCTCCGTGCCGGGCATGAAGGCATAGACCGAAGCGATCGACTGGATGGTATCGAGCTCCCCCTGTCGGTTCAGCTTGCGCATGTAGTGGGTCACCTCGCGTGCCTGCTCCGGATCGTCGAACAGCAGGACGGTGGGCGTCGAGGAGCGCTGGCCGCGGAGCGCACTGCGGAATTTCTCCTCGGTCGTCATCTGGCGTCGCCGTCGTTCGTGGCTCTCGGGGGCGATGGCCTCTCGGACCGAGGCGGCGCGAGCTCGGAGGTACTCGGCGGTTCCGCGAGCCTGATCGCGCGTCTGCTGTCGCTGCTTCCGCTCTTCGGTCTCCTCGGGCTCCCAGGGCCAGGTGATGTTGCCGAGCTGGCGGAAGTTCTCCTCGAACCGCAGCTCGTCGTACTGAAAAGAGGCGAGGACCGTAAAGGCCAGAAGCCCCGTCACGGCGATCGGCACGAAACGAGTGAGTTGTTCGTGCGAGACGATGGGTTCGAAGGACTCGCCGCCCTCACTTCCGTGAGCCTCGTGTGGCAGAATGGACTGAAACATCAGGATCAACGAGGGCAATACGACGACCATCGCCAGCAGCGTGGCGAGTACTCCGATACTGGCCACCTGCCCGAACTGGCTGAGCCCCCGAAACTGGGCAAACGACAGGACGACGAACGTCACAAACGTCGTCATCGCCCCGATGGCCGTGGCGCGCCCGACCCCCTGATAGCACGTAACCAGAGCGTCGACGGGGTCTCGGCCCTCGGCCCGAGCATGGTCGTATCCACTCAACAGGTGAATGCTGAAGTCGATCCCCAGCCCCAGCAGGATGGCAAAGATGAAGACGCTGACGGTCGTCAATTCCTCGAAGAGCAGAAAGGCCAGGGCCAGCGTCCAGGCGACGCCCATGACGAGCGGCACCATGATCAGCATCGTCGCCCGGATGCGACGGAAATACAGACCGATCACCAGCAACAATCCCAGGAGTGTAAAGATGGCCGACGACTTCACGTCGCTCAAAATGGTCTGGTAATCCTCCTGTCGGTTGATCAGTCCGCCTCCGTATTCGAGTGACATGTCGGGTTGATAGGAGGGCGGATCGAGATTCTGGCCGATGGCTTTGACCTCCTCGATCAGCGACCGCGTCGCGGCGAGATCGGTCGAAGACTTGGAGAAGCGCACGATGATCGTCAGCGAAAATCGATCCTCACTGATGAGGTATTCGGGGTGATCGCGGTAGGCGAGATGGTCGTATTTCGCCTGGATATCGTCGGTTTCGATGAACTCGCCGCTGTCGTCTTCCTCCGAATCGAGTGACGCGAAGAGGGGGTTGGCCTCCTTTTTTTCCTCTTTGATTTTGGCATCGAGACGTTCGCGCAGGGTCTCGAGATCGGAGGAGTTCAGATAGAGAAGCTGGTGTTGCTGATAGAACTCCTTGTCGTTGTGAAAGTGGGCCAGCGAGACTTCGGGGAGGTCGCGGAGTTTCTCGGCGTAGTCTCGAGCAAACTTTTTGTTGGCTTCCGGATCGGGCGAATCGACGACCACGAACAGCGCCGACCCCGATCCGACGCGCTCGCCGACGGCCTCCATGGCTTGGGCAGCGTCGGAGGTCTGAGGTAACAGCGCCCGGAAATCGCTGTTGATGTTCCACTGGGTCGCAATCACGCCGACAGCTAGAGCCGTCAGGAAGACGCTTGCGAACGCGATCGAGCGGTAGGAAGAACCGACCACGCGCCGGATGAACGTCGGAATGACATCGTCCATGGAGAAATACATCGGGGCGAGTCGCGAATTGTCGACCACACAGCAGTCTCTTTACGCCCATGGCATGGGGGCCATGATCGACACGCTCTCCTCCCGACAGACAACGGTAGCATTCGGAAGGAGGGGCGGCCGAGACATATTCGAAGAAGGCATATTCGAATTGGGAATGGCCATCAAGATGGATCGATCGTCTCGGAGGAAAGTTCGAGCTCGAGTACGGCTTCGACGATGGCGTCCGTCAGCTCCTCGGGGGGGCGAGCGGCATCGAGGCGGCATATCGAAGAGATGTCTTCGGCCTCGAGCGCGTCGAACACCTGGTCGTACGCCCGTTCGAGCCGCTCGAGCCGCTCGCGTTCTTCGTAGATATCTCGGGTCTCCCGCTCGTCGAGACGCGCCAGACACAGCTCGGTGGACGCCTCCAGCAAGACGACGAGATCGGGAGTCATGGCGCGTTCGTTGATCGTCGCCACCCAATCGAACAGAAACTCTCCCGCCCCCTCGAACTCTCCCTGATAAGCCAG
>JAQCND010000534.1 GCA_028274765.1 Bradymonadaceae bacterium | reverse complement strand
AAAGGCGCTCCGTACGGTAGGATGACCCTCGTCACATGAGACGCCTTCCGGAGCGCCGGCGTCCTCGCCGGCTCGGGATGAGAGACTCCGTCCCTCGAACAAAAATTTAACCCCCATCGGTCTCCATCCATGTCCGCCGTGTGGGAGGACCGTACGCTCGAAGGATCGCTCACGTATGCCGTGCAGGGCTGCTGTACGTTCAGATGACTCCGCATGGATGCCCTACACGTCCACCGTACGCTCGGAGGGCCGCTCGTGTCCGCCGGGCAAAGCCGTCGTACGCTCGGAGAGTCGCTCGTGTCCGCCGGGCAGAGCCGCCGTGTGTCTGAGAGAACGTTCGTGTCTGCCGGGCAAAGCCGTCGTACGCTCGGAGAGTCGCTCGTGTCCGCTGGGCAGAGCCGCCGTGTGTCCGAGAGAACGCTCGTGTTCGCCCCGCACGGTTCCCGTACGCTCGGAGATCCGCTCGTGTAAGCCGTGCAGAGCCGACGCGCCGAAGCTCCCCCTCACGTGCACGACGATCGAGGCCGCCGGAGCGCGCTCCAATGACATCGACGCGCCAAACACGACCGATGTCCACGTGGAGATCACACATGATCGACGATCATGACTGCCGCTCGTCTCGAACACATTGTCGTGATCGCCGTACAAACGCGCTCTCTCGGCTTACACCCCATCGTGATCGCCGCGTACGACCGTTCGACGCGTGGATACGAACGATGTGCGTCGATCATACCCTTTCGACGCATGGAGATCGGCCATGATCGACGAGCACGACCGTCTGATGTGTCGACACGTCCTCTTCAATCAAATCTTCCCCAATCCATGATGTGGGGCTCGTCACGCGTCTTCTCCTCATCCATCCCCATCAATCACATTCCCCACCCCATCCATGATGCGGGGCTTGTCCCGCATCTTTCCCCTATCCATCCCCAGCCCCGGACCTATGGTGGTCGAATTTTAATTCGAGGGATAGAGTATCTCATTCCAAGCCGGCGAGGACGCCGGCGCTCCGGGGGGCGTCTTGTGTGATGAGGGGGATCCTACTTGTAACGGAGCGCCCCTGTGCGTCTGTGACGTGAGCATCCCTGCTGGCAAGTCGCCGAGCGACTCCTCGTCGGGAGGAGCGAGGCGACAACTAGTGTCACTCGATCATTGATTTAATAACCATCGATCCGGGGAAACGGAGAAGGACCGTTACATCCCCCCGTGTCCGGATATGAAGACCCCACTGGAGTCGATATTCGCCCCGACATCCCGGTTTATCGTTCACATTTCCCCCTCCGGTTGATATGGTGATGAATACTGCGCGATAGAGCGCGTGGGACACAGGGAGAGCCGACCTCGCCCCGGCGGGACGTCCGTGTCGCGGTTCCCCTCGAGGCGGACACGACCCGTGGACGAGTGGGGCGAGGCGGCATTGTTCATCGCCACTCGAACCTTGGGGAGAGACGATGAGTACATTTGGTGAATCGGTACGCAATCGCATCGCGACGGGACGTTCCGTGGTCGCCGCCCTCGAGGAGCACCACGACCAGCTCGCCCCCGGACTCGAATCCGTGGGCCCCCTCGACCGATCGGGGTGGGAGCGCTGGATCGAGGACCTGAAGGCGAGTCTGGAGCAGGCCAACGAGCGATTATTCGAGGCCGAAAACGCCCTCGCCGCCGAGCGGGGCAACAACACCGACGCCCGGAATCGGCGCGACGAGGCCGCCGAGAAGGTCCAGGCCCTCCTCATGGAGCATCGACAGCTCCTGGAGACCGTCGGCGGCGAATCGGCCGTCTCCCGGTTCAACCTGGGACCGCCCCTGCCGCGAACACCGGAACGGATCGCGACCGACGCCCGCAACAGCGTCGATCTGCTCCGCGACGCGACCGCGACGTACAACGGCCCCGGCGAGGTCAACGTGGAGACGACGAACCTGGCCGACGACCTCGAGTCCGCCTACGACGAACTGCGCTCGGCCATCGACACTCTCGAGTCCGCCGAGCGCCGCGAAGACACCCTGCTGGTGGAACGCAACGAGTCGCTCGAGCACTGGAAACAGGTCTACCGCTCGGTCGCCAGCATGGTCGAGGGCGCCCTGCGGTTCGCCGGCGAGGAGGAACTCGCCGACCGCCTCCGCCCGACGGCCCGCCGAACCTCCGGCCGTGAATCCCCCGACGACGTCGAGACGCCCGACATCCCCGGGAACACGACGACCAATGGTGGAGAGGACGACACCGCCGGGGACACCCTCCCCGACCCCGGAGCCGAGGCAACCCCCGACGACGGAGACAACACGTCCCCGAACCCCGACATCGCCGCCAGCGGCGGCACCGAGGGTGACGACCCCACCGACGAACAGATGGCCAACTGACCATCGGTCGTCTCCCTGAACACGAATGGGCCGAGATCGGTTCGAGTCCCAGTCGGCCGGTCTCGGCCCCTCTTGACGGTTGACGCCCTTCACCTCCCTTTGAGATCCAGCCTACGTCCCTCACACGTTCCTCGCACGCAGAAGGGCCCCCGTCGACTGGGCCGATCGACGCGGAGCCGACTGGCCGTGATACGGCGAGTGCATCATATCTACGAAGGGCTCGGCCTCGACCGTATCGCGGGGGTCGAGCCCTCTGTCATGTAGACCCTACCGACGACAGCCAAGTTGGTGAGCTGATCCTTCCATCCGAGGAGAGCCGTCATGTCCATCACCCCACGCGAGGTCGACGGTCACACGCGCTGGCACGTCAGTTACGCCGACTACGACGGGATCACGCTCCTGCTCGACGATCAGTCGATCCAGCAGCGCTACCGAGACGAAGAGTTCGGCTACGACCCCGATCGCCTCATCGACCTCATCGAGGCGGGGGAGCTGTCGGCACTCGACACCCGAGGGGGAAGCGCCGACTCCGAGCTCCTTTTGATGGTCGACGAGGCGCTCGACGTCGACGAGTGGCCGGAAATCTATCCCGAACCGGTGGAGGGGGGCGTGCTGAAACTGCGGTCCGAGCTGGTCGTCACCGATTGGACGAACTACACCATGGGATGCCACTGCGAAGAGGGCGAGGTCGACGGCGATCGCATCGAACTGCCGCACGACGACTACCGCGTGCGGTGGTATCGCAACTATCCACCCGACGCAGACTATCCGCCGAGCGACAGTCCGCGCTACGTGGTCGCCCTCGAGAGTGGAGCCGACGATCCCGACCCGACCGTCCAGCAGCTTCCCGGCCGCGAGGGACGGTGATGTCCCCCCCCGAGGGCAATCGCACTTGAACGCCTCCTTCCTCGCGGTCGACTTGCCGGCAAGCTGCTCACTTCGAGGAAGTATAAAAGCGATTTAAAGGGGAGGCGAAGGGCTCATGCCTCCGACACCAGGGCGATCGTATGAGGAATTCCCCACTGCGAGCGTAAGCCGGCTGGAAGCCGGCGCTCCGAAGCTGGGCCCTCCAGCTCGACTCGATATCGGTTCGGAGCGCCGGCATCCCTGCGTGAGCCAGCTGGAAGCCCACTTCCGGAGGACGTACAGGGGCGCTCCGAAGCTGGGCCTTCCGGATCGACTCGATATCGGTTCGGAGCGCCGGCATCCCTGTGTGAGCCAGC
>JAQCND010000529.1 GCA_028274765.1 Bradymonadaceae bacterium | reverse complement strand
TGACGGGCTCGGAGTCCGATCCGGCCTCGATTCAATTTAGCGAGTTCCGTCAGGCGGCCCGAGCCGGAGGCGTCGACTCGGTGGAGGTGCAGGATTTACAGGTCAATGGGGACTTTACCGAGGCGTACGCCCAGGAGCATCACGACGGCAAACAGGCCTTCAACACCGTCGGGCCCGTCGGGGAAGATCTCCAGGACGTCCTGATGAGCCATGAGACGGAGTTTACGTTCGTCGAATCGAACGACAACAGTCTCTGGAAACAGATCCTCGTCACCTCGGTACCCCTGCTGTTGCTGGTGGTCGTGCTGGTCTTCATCATGCGGCAGTTTCAGAGTGGAGGAGGCAAGGCGATGTCATTTGGTCAGTCGACAGCCCAACTCCTCAACGAGAGTGACAACACAGTCACGTTCAACGACATTGCCGGGATTGAAGAGGCCAAAGAAGAACTCCAAGAGATCATCGACTTCCTCAAAAATCCCAAGAAGTTCACGCGGCTAGGCGGTCGCATCCCCAAGGGCGTCATCCTGATGGGGGCCCCCGGAACGGGCAAGACGCTTCTGGCCCGCGGGGTCGCCGGCGAGGCCGGCGTGCCCTTCTATTCGATCTCGGGTTCGGACTTTGTCGAGATGTTCGTCGGGGTCGGCGCCAGCCGGGTTCGCGACCTCTTCGAGCAAGGCAAAGAGAGCGCGCCCTGTATCATCTTCATCGACGAAATCGATGCAGTCGGCCGCAACCGCGGCGCCGGCGTCGGCGGCGGGCATGACGAGCGCGAACAGACGCTCAACCAGCTGCTCGTCGAAATGGACGGCTTCGAGTCCAACGAGGGAGTCGTACTGATTGCCGCGACGAACCGTCCCGACGTCCTCGACCCGGCCCTGCTGCGCCCCGGTCGATTCGACCGACGCATCAAAGTCCCCCCGCCCGATGTTCGAGGGCGCGAGGAAATTCTCGACATCCACACGCGCCGCACGCCGGTCGGCCCGAACGTCGAGCTCGGCAAGATCGCTCGCGGGACCCCCGGGTTTTCCGGCGCCGATCTGGAGAATCTCGTCAACGAGGCCGCTCTGCTCGCGGCACGGCGCGACAAGGACCGCGTCGAGCGCGAAGATTTCGAAGACGCCAAGGACAAAGTGCTGATGGGCGTCGAACGCAAAAGCGCCGTCGTCAGCGACGAGGAGCGCCGTGTGACCGCCTATCACGAGGCTGGCCACGCTCTCGTCGCCATGCTCCAGGACTGCACCGATCCGGTCCACAAGGTGACCATCATTCCGCGCGGCCAGGCGATGGGCGTCACCCAGCAGCTCCCCGAAGACGACCGCAACACGATGAAACGCGAGTACGTCGAGAAGCGGATCTCGGTCACAATGGGCGGTCGCAGCGCCGAAGAAGTCGCCTTCGACGAGATCACGACCGGGGCCGGCAACGACATCGAAGTTGCGACCGACATGGCGCGCAAAATGGTGTGCGAATGGGGCATGAGCGAGCGCGTCGGCCCGCTCTCTTACTCGTCCGACAGCGGCGATCAGCCCTTTGTCGGCCAGGAGGGTATCGACAGCTCGCGTCCCTACAGCGAGTCCGTCGCCAAGAAGATCGACGCCGAAGTCCGGCGTATCGTCACTGAACAACACCAGCGCGCCGTCCAGTTGCTCCGGGACAACTACCATCTCCTGGAGTTGATGGCCGAGGCGCTGCTGGAGTTCGAGGCGCTCAACTCCGAAGAGATCGAATTTCTCATGGAGTCGGAGAGCCTCGAAGCGCTCCGTGATTTCCGCGAAGAGCGGGCCTCCTCTTCGGACGAATCAGACGAGCGCGTCCCGAAGACAGAGTTCGAATCGGATCTCAAAGACCAGGAGTCGACGGACGACGGTCCCAGTTCGATTGGAGACCTCGAGCCTTCGACCTGACTCTCCCTCTATGGAACCTACACACGTCCCCCCCGAGTCTCGCCCCTCGATTCCGCCGATCTCGGTCGGTGATCGCAAACTGACGTTCGGCGATCGATGCTACATCATGGGTGTCGTCAACGTCACGCCGGATTCCTTTTCGGATGGAGGCGACTTCTTCGAGCGACCCCGTGCCGTCGAACACGGGTTGGAACTCGCCGAGGCCGGCGCCGACATCGTCGATATCGGCGGCGAATCCACCCGTCCCGGCGCCGATCCCGTCCCCACCGAAGAAGAACTCCAACGCGTGTTACCGGTCATCGAGGGGCTCGCCGACGAGACCGACGCCCTCCTGTCGATCGATACGACCAAGGCCGACGTCGCTCGAGAGGCGCTCGAGGCCGGGGCCGACCTCGTCAACGACATCAGTGGCTTCGGGTTTGATCCGAACATGCCCGAGGTCGTCGCCGAAGCCGACGTCCCCTGCATCCTGATGCACATCCAGGGAACGCCGGAGACGATGCAGGAGGACATCTCGTACGACGATGTCGTCGACGATGTCGCGGACTACTTCGAGACCCGAATCGAACTCGCCGTCGAGGCCGGCATCGACGAAGACAAAATCATTCTGGATCCGGGCATCGGATTTGGTAAGACTGTAAAGCAGAACTATCGACTGATTCGAGAACTCTCGAATTTCTGCGAACTGGGGCGTCCCCTGCTTCTGGGGACGAGCCGCAAGAGCTCGATCGGGGCGATCATCGACGAGCCCCCCAAGGAGCGCGTCTGGGGAACGGCTGCCACCGTGGCCTGCGGACTCTGGGCCGGCGCCGACATCGTGCGGGTCCACGATGTCGAGGAGATGTGGGACGTCGTCCGCGTCACCGAGGCCGTCGCCGGCATGCGCCCCCGAGAGTGAAGTCTCGAATCCCTCTGGTTTTCAACGGACCCGTGCCCGGAGCACGGGTCGAGCTCGGGGCGACCTCGACTCACTCGCTCGAGCGGTGAGCGAGGCTTGACGTCGCCTCGTCGTGATTTCACTCCATGGAAACCATTCTCGAAATATTCCGGATCGACGGATGGACCGACCTACTTTTGGTCCTCCTCGATATGGCGATCGTCTATTTCGTCATCTACCGGCTCTTGCTGCTGATCAAGGGCACGCGGGCCATCCAGATGCTCTTTGGCCTCGTGCTCATTCTGATCTTCTTCTTTCTCTCTCAGGATGGCTACCTGAACCTCTCGACGACCCACTGGTTCATCGAGAAATTCATCGCCAACTTCATCATCATCATCGTCATCATCTTTCAGCGTGACATCCGGCGCGCGCTGGCCGAGGTCGGGCAGACGTCTCTCTTTTCGGGGGCGAGGGGCTTCGAAGATACGCAGGTGATCGAGGAAATTATCAAAGCCAGTACCATGCTATCGAGCCGCAAGATCGGGGCTCTGATCGCCATCGAGCGCGAGGCCGATCTCACTCACTTTACCGAGGAGGGAATCGAAGTGGGCGGGACGGTCTCGAAGGATCTCTTGTTCAGCCTCTTTTTGCCCGAACACCAGAATCCCCTGCACGACGGCGCCGTCATCATCCAGAAGGGGCATATCGCCGCGGCCGGCTGTTTCCTCCCGCTCACCAACAACCCCGCCGTCGAGAAGACGCTCGGGACGCGCCACCGCGCAGCCATCGGGCTCTCCGAGGAAACAGACGCCGCCGTCGTCATCGTCAGCGAAGAGACCGGGACGGCCTCGGTGGCGTTCGACGGTGATCTCTACCGCGATCTCGAACCCGCCCAGATGCGCGATCTCCTCCAGAAGCTCTACAGCGGTCAGCCGTTTACGATTCGCCGGAGCAACTTTCTGGAACGATTTCGACGCTCGTCGACGAGCGATGACTCGACGCCATCCGAGGAGGAGTCGGAGTCATGATCGAACGGCTCAAAGAGATCCTCGGCATTGTGGGGAGATTCATCCGCGATCTGTTCGTCCGAAACTTCCATCTGAAAGTCATCGCCTTCTTGTTGACGATGGCCATCTACCTGTGGGTCAGCGAGGATCGCGAGACTCAGGTCATCGCCGCCGCGCCCCTTCACATCTCGGTCCCCGAGAGTCAGATCCTCCTGGAGCCGAATATCGACAAGGTCAAGGTCACGCTTCGCGGGCGCTGGTCGACCCTCAATCAATTCGATCAGACCGACATGCAGCCCGTCAGGCTGGAACTCTCGAAGTCGGATGATGGTAGTCTCGTTCCGATCACGGCGGACAACGTCCAGGTGCCAGCCGGTCTTCGAGTCATCTCCCTCGAGCCCAGCTTCGTCCGCGTCGACCTGGAGGATCGGGTCGACAAGAGGATCGATGTGCAACCCCGCATTGTCGGTCGGACTCGAGATTCCTACGTCGTCGGCGAGGTGGACGTCGAGCCCCCGCGCGTCGAGATCGCCGGTCCCGAAAACGTCATGAAGACGGTCGATGCGATCTCAACCGAAACTATCGACGTCACCGGACGAGCCCGCACCTTTCAGAAAAAGATTCAGCTCCAACCGGACCACCCTCAGATCAGCTACGATCTCGACGAGCCCCTCACCGTCACCGTCCCCATCCGTACCGAGGAAATCCAGCGAACGCTCGAGGATGTGTCGGTCGAACCGGTCAATACGACCTACCGGGCTTCGATCGATCCCCGAGAGCTCGATCTCATCCTCCGGGGGCCTCAGGCGCTGGTCGAATCCATCGATCGCGACGAGATTCACGCCATTATCGATCTCGCCGAAGAGAACAACCTCGATCCCGGCACCTTCGAGAAGAAGGTCGATATTCGCAACCTCCCCGAAGATGTCGAAGTGCTGCGCCGTCGACCGACCCACTTTCTAGTCACCACGACTCGCGACTCGCCGTCGTCGGCGAGCGATGCATCGACCGTCGACGCGACTCCGTGATCTCTCTCTTCGCTCCTTCGCTACTCTCATCCAGCGGTGGCTGCCGGAGGGGTGACGACAACTTCCCATTCCAGAACGACGACGTCGAAGAGCCAGTGGGCACCGGCGACCGTCAGGACCGAACACAGGACGTAGCCGAGTACAAAGAGGCATGCCAACTCGTACCACGAGCGTCCTTTGGAGATGATGGCGATCGCCGAGAGCGTGGCGAAGAAACTGATCGCCATCAACCAGAGAACGAGAAGGGGTTGTACGCGAGCGACAATGGCGACGGGATCGGTCAAGAGACTGCTCATCGGGGTTCGGGGGGCACACCGTGCTTGCGAGAGATCGCGAGAAGATTGAAGAAATTGATGGTAAAGTGAGCGATGATGGGGGCCAGCAGGTTGCCGGTATACATGTAGACCCAGCCGATGACTCCCCCAAAGACGATGGCCATCAGCGTCCAGGGCAGGAACGTCTCGAAATCATCGGCTCGCACGTGGAGCCCGCCGAACAGGAGACTCGCGACGATCAGACCCGCCCACGATGCGTACGGTCCGCTGAAGGCGTACTCCGAGAGTGCCTGCTGGAGGCACCCGCGAAAGAGGAGCTCCTCGCCGATACTACTGGCGGCTGCGATGACGAAAACCTCCTCGACGCTCGGCGCCCCGATCATTTCACCGAAGCCCTCTCCCAGCTTGCGCGCCCATTCGGCGACGTATTCGAGAAGCTGACTGCCGATGACGATGGCTGCGCCAATGGCCATGCCGATCCCGGCATCAAAGACCAGCGAGGTCCCGTGAGTGTCGTGCCAGACGAAGAGATCTAACCCGTCGAACAGGCTCGCGATGCCCCAGGCGATTCCCGCCAGTATCGCGTACGTGACGACCACGAAGCGGATCGGGATGCGGCTGCCAGTTTGGGGTTGCAAGATCACGATCGGGCCTCGACGACTCGGAGAAAAACGACGCGTCGATGTGCGCAACGAACGGGCACTTACTACTCGCCGTCGGGCGTGTCGTCTTCGGCGGCTTCGAGCATCTCGTCGGCCCGGCGCTCGAGTTCGGGCTTGCGGATGCGACCGCGAAATCTCACTTCGGTCTGCTCGACCGTGTACTGACGCCAGTCGACGTGGAAGCGCTCGCTGCGATTGGACTGGAAGAATTCGTAGAGCTGACGGCGGAGCAGCTCGAACCCGAGATTCAGGGCTTCCTGCGGACGGACGAACTCGTCGACCCCCTGATCGGCCGCCAGTACGGCTGCTTCGAGCTGGAGGTGAAACGACTCGTCGGCTGATTCGAGGACCATCTCGCTGTAGACGTATTCATCCCCTCGCTCGGCGTCGATGGTGATCGACTCGCCAGGACGGAGATACGCCCCGAACCGATATTGCATCGCATTCTGGATGCGATTGTGTTCGTCGGCGCTGAGCGTCTCGATCTCGCGATCTCCGTATTGAGCAGGTTTCATGGCGTCACCTCGAGCGTACGAAGCGATGATTCGAAGGTCGACGTGCCCCAGAGCGAGGCCCGACGACCCTCGTTGTGATACGATAGTTTCAGCAATATGCCCTCGTCGGGCCAGGCGACCGGAATGCGATCGAGCCACTCGACGCAGACGATCCCGTCGCTGACGTTGATGTAGTCCCAGTACCCAATGGACTCGAGCCCCTGCTCGTTCTCCAGTCGGTACAGATCGATGTGGAAGATCGGCGGATCGGTCTCGTAGTCGTGGACCAGGGTGTAAGTCGGGCTCGTGGCGTCGACGGCGGGTTCGATCCCGTGAACGAGCCCATGGACGAGCGTGGTCTTGCCAGCCCCCAGCGGCCCGACGAGTCCCAGATATCCCCCCTCTTCGAGAAGTCCGGCGAGACGCACGCCGAGTTGTTCGGTCTCGGCCCGAGATTCGAGTGTCAGACGACGGATCGGCTCGGACTCGAATCCAAACGTCTCGGGATGAAAATCAGATACCTCCATGATGCATCCTCAGGACGACGGTCGGAAGCCCGGAGCCGAGTTGCCGCGCTGGACCCGAGATCCCTCGAGCTTGAGCGCGAAGACGTCTTCGGCCTCGACGAAATACTCGGCGTCCTTGGTGACGAACACGGTCGAGTCCGACTGAAATTCCACGATCCGAAGATTCGGAACGCGCAACAGCTCGTCTCCCGTTTCGAGAAGAGCCGTCACCTCGTGCTCCTCCGGGAGATGATATTCGTCTCCCTGCTCGTCGGCCTCGAGGCGATCGGTCAACACATCTTCAAGGATTTGAATATCCATGGTATATCTTGGGTATCGAAACACGTCGAATCGATGAGCATCATTGCTTTCTCACTTCCAGAGGATAGGTGACGCCCCGCTTGCTGACGGCGCTGCTGGCCGGGAACTTCATCGTGCGGAACTCCCGGATGATACAACGACCGACGGGCTGGGTTTCGTATCGACTCTCCGCGAGCCCCACGCCCCCGGTCGTCCCGGAGGGACGGATGTAGAATTTTACCGTCACGCCTTTGAACGAGGGATCGCTGTCGCGCTTGTCGAGGATGCAGTCGCGCAGGGCGTCGAAATGCGAGAGAATGATGTCTTTAATCTGGCTATTGGTCAAACGTTCTCGGGATCCGCTGCCCTCCGACATGTCGACGACATTGGCGCCTTCATCGCCGCCCTGGCCGCCGCTCCCGCCGCGGGCCCGCTCGACCTTTTTGGCGATGGCGCGCTCGCTGACGTTGGGGTTGAAAATACCCTCGAGGACATCGTCCTCGACGGAGACCGTCTGAAAGTCCGTCGGGGGAGGAGAAAAGTTGTAATCCATGGAGGCAATCGCCTTGTCGAAGGGGACGGGCTCTGGAGAAGGGCGGGTGAAGTACATGTAGCTCAGCCCTCCGAGTACGCCGAGTGCGGCGAGGATGCTGACGACGAGGGCCAGTTTACCGCCCTGTTTGACGCGCCGCTCGATCTCCTCACGACGTTCGCGCTCCTTGCGTTGTCGCTCCTCGCGGCGTGACACGTACTCCTCGACCTCGTCGGCGAAGACGTCCATCTCGCCGAGTCTGGCACTCGTCTGCGTGTGGCGGTCGCGCACCTCGACGTGTTCGTCGACGTCGTCGTCCTCGTAGAGCTGCTCGACGACCTCTTCGTCGGTAAAGGGACCGTAGTCGAGCCCGTCCCGACGGATGATGTAGCGTTCCTCACTCTCCGAGCCCGAGGGTTCGGGGGGGCCGAGCGAGGGGAGATCGAAGGACGCCTCCTCGGCGTCCGGTTCACGCCCAAATGCCGGCTCGACGGGTAATCCCTCCGACGCCCCAGAGAGCTCCTCGAAGCCGAACACCTCGAATGCCTCTTCGAGTCGACGATGACACTGTTCGGCATCCGCGAGTCTCTCGGCGGGGGGCTCGAGCAGACACGCCTCGAGAAGGTCGGCGAGGGGTTCGGAACGTGTGCGGGCCTGTTCGACCGTGATGCGTTCGGCGATCTCTCGGTCGTCGGGGAGTCCTCGTTCGGCGAGAAGTTCGCCCCCGATCATCGCGAGGCTGTAGAGATCGCCCGGCCGACCGAGATCGTCGGGAGACATCTGCGCCTCGGGCGCGACATAGATGCTGTCGACGAAAGCACCGCCTCGTCCTCGACGACGCATGAGTGTCGCCACTTCCCGGCCGAATCCGAGGTTGCTGATCTTGAGCCCCCCCTCCTCGTCGAGATAGACGTGATACGGCGTCAGCACTCCGTGATACAAGTCCTCGTGGATCGTCTGGAGGGCCTCGCTCATGTGGGCCAGCACGTAGAACACTTTCTCGAGCCCGATGGCTTCACCCGACTCTCGACGGTTCGCCACCGCCTGTGAGAGCGTATCCCCCTCGATGTACTCCATCGCAATGAAGGGTTCGCCAGCCTCGGTCGCCCCCATGCCGATGATCGACGTGAGATTGCGCTGGCGGATCTCGCTGGCCTGTCGGATCGTCGAGCGCATGCCCTCGAGCAGCGATTCGGGCGCTTCGATTTCCAGCATCTTGAGGACGACCAGCGTATCACGCGCCGTATCTTCACAGAGAAAGCTCGTCGCGCCTCCCGAACTGCCGATGTAGCGCCGTACGACGAACCGCTCCCCAACGGTGTCTCCGGTCTCGAGGTTTAGAAACTGGTCGGGGGTTTCGTGCTGGCCGCTGACGTCGTTGGGGCGGCGTCGGAGCGCTCGGCCGGAGTGATCGCCATCGCCGTTGTCGTGATCGGATGGGCTCATGGGAACGAGAAGTCGAACAGAGAAAGGGAACACGGACATCGAAGGACGGAGCGATGCTCGACGCAGTGCATGTCAGCGAGCATCTCCTCTGGCCCCGCGATCGGCCTCCGCGCCCGTCTCCCCGTCAGTCGTCGTATCCTCATGCGTCGAGGACTCGCCCGTCGAAAACGTGGCCTCCGCCTCCGATTCGAGGGGCAGATCGACGTACCACTGTCGATCCTGCCAGACCAGTTGCGCCCGCCCCTCGCGACCATCGTGGTAGCTCAGCTCGATCGTCACTGTCGTCCCCGACTCGGGGCGCTGGCCGAGCGTTTCGGTGAGTTCCATCGACTTGATGTCGTAAGGATTGTCGACGCGTCCCGTGATTAGCATCTCGTGAGGCGCCGGGAGAGACGAGTCGTCGAGCCGGGATTCGAGCGTCTCGAGCGGACGAGTCAACTCCTCGCGATCGTCGGGGACGATCATCTCGAAGGCTTTCTCTCGTTCGCCGTGGAACCAGTGCATTAGATACGCGCGAAACGTGCCCTCGGGACCGGGATCGTTCCAGGTGCGTTCCTTCTGACACGCTGTCGACGACAGGGCGAGTATACATCCGGCCACCAGGGCGATATGCCAGCAGTAGTGTCGCATCTCGAAAGTCTCGTCGTGAAAGGGAGTACGACTGCGTCGGTCAGGAGCCATCGTCGGAGTTGGCGGGGACCTCCGTCGACTCCGACGTCTCCTCCGGAGACGAGAACGGAGTGTCTCCGGGACGGGTAGTCTCCTGTTCGAAGACCTCGTCATCGATCGATGACGTCGGGGACTCGTACATGCCGTCTTCGCCGTGGGCCTCGTCCCATTCGGTGGGAGCTTCGCCCACCCGAGCCAGGAGTCCGACGCACTCGAGTCGGTGGATGGCCTCGACCACGTCGTCGTTCTCGTACCGTCTCTCCAACTGACCGAGCGTCTGAAGATCGAGACAGATGTCGAGCACCTCGGATTCGAGGGGGGTCAAACGATCGGAATCGAGACGGCGAGCCCGATCTTCGACGGTCATCAGTTCCGTGCGCCTGGGCAGCGACTCCATCTGGTCGGACCAACCGGTCTCGCGCCACCATTCCAGCAGGAGGGAATCGCGGCCGAGGGCGAGCGGCTCGACCGGCCAGGCCTGGCCCCCTTTCGAGGTACGGATACGGATGAAGGCGAAGTTGCCGTGCTCAAGCTCCAGAGCCCGCCGCAGAATGCGTTCGGCCCGATGGCAGCGGGCCTCCTCGAGCCCCTCCCGGGAGACGAGCTCCTCGGTACGAAGACGCATCTCGAGGGGAGGTCCCGGCGCCTCCTCGAGATCGTCTCGAAGTCTGCGGTGCGTTGAACGCTCGAGCTCTCCCGACTCGAGAAGGCCATCGAGAAGTTCGAGATCACCCCGTCCGTGCAGATCTTCAACTTCATCGAGCTGCCCCGCATCGATGTAGAAGACGAGCTCTTCGTCGCGACTCGAGACCTCGAGCCGTCCCCGGAGCGAATGGCGGCGGACAATTCTCAACAGCTCGGTAAACGATAGCATTTCGAGACGACCGCTGAATCCTCGAGAGGGAGGGAGACGATCGAGCTCCCCTCGGGCGGCCTTTCGTCCCCGGCGCAGGAGAGTCGTCAGCACCCGTTCGATGCGATCGGCTCGATCATCTCGTCGAGCCGTCAGCCCCAGCCGATCCCAGTGCTCGGCGAGCAGCCTCGCTCCCTCGGCGATCCGCCGGTCGAGTTCGGGCGAGAGGGGAGCGCTCGACGAAACCGACGATTTCGACCCTCTCCGGTCGACAGTTGGACGGCTCGGCGGGGTCGGCGTACTTGAACGAGACTCCTCGTCATGGGCCGATGGGGGACCATCCTCGCCTCTCCGATAGTTCTTTTGCGCCTCGGGCGAGCTCTCGGCCCCGGGGCGAGAAGGCGGAGCGGTGGGCGTCTCCGTGTGCTCGCCTCCCGTCGAATCCGAGCGTCTCTCGGCGTCGGAGCCGGAGTGCTCTGAACGGTCGGTTTCGTTCGAACGGGGCGACGCTCCCGCCCCGGGTCGTGGCGTCTCGTCGGGAGAGGGACGAGAGGGACGAGACGCATCCTGTTCCGATGGCTCCGAGTTCGGCGCCGAGGCTTCGCCTCGAGACGTCGGCACCTCGGGCATGGTGGGATTGCGAGTCGAATCCGACGTACTAGTGGAGGCGAGCGAGGAGGCTTCGGCTCGAAGCTCGGCGATATCGAGACTTTGACGCTCGAGCGACCCGACAAAACGACCGCCATCGATGTAAGTGTCGCTGAGATCTTCGACGTCGAGGACCATGCTGCTGGCCTCGTCGAGCTCCATCACCTTCGATGTCTCATTGACATGAGAGCCGCTTTCATCATTCCCTCCCGCATCCTCGCTCGTCTCTCCGTCGGGTGCAATCCCCAAAGCATACCGCACTCGCTCGAGGACCCGATCAGGGGAAAAGGGTCGAGCCAACTCGACGTCGCCACTTTCGATGCGTGCGTCATCGAGCGGCTCGAGCCCCGTCCATATCAGATGACGTTCGCGTGCTCGGTGGGGAGCGACGAGGCTCTCGAGCTCGGGGACGTGGCTGTCGAGATCGGCAATCAGAAGATCGGCCTCTTCCGATTCGGAGTCCTCTCCGCATGTCACCTCCACCACCTCGAGCGTCATCTCCTCGAGGGTCGCCTCTTCGAGGATCGCACGCATCCGACGTCGAACGGTGCGATTCCCAATGGCGAGATGAATGCGATGTGAGGTGGCGTCCATGATGCTCGTCTGCCTCGGCTCGTGTGCCCCCTCCGGCCTCGCGCACCCGAGAGGGCGAGACCTTCAGGGGGAGGTCATGCAAATTGGTTCTTCAACCAGGCTCGGAGGAGCTTCAGGCGGTGGTGGTCACGCTCGTAGGCGGACCCGGTCTCGTCGGACTCTTCTTCGAGGATGGTATCGATCTTTTTGATGGCGCTTTCATGCGGGTTGTTGTAGAGCGCCAGCGTGAGAATTTCCCGGGCATCGAGTTCGACATCGCCCAGATGCTCGACGACAACCGGGGCGGCCGCTTCTTTGGGAAGCCGTCCGAGCTCCCAGGCGGCTTTTTCGCGGACGATGACATCGTTGGACGACAGCTTCTCGCCGTAACACTGGGCCTGGGCCTTGGCGCTTCCCTTGTTGCCACACGCCTTGGCCAGCTCGAGGGCGGGCAGAAAGCTCTCATACTTCTTGCGGAGTTTGTTCTCTTCGGTGTCGTCGATGAGCTCCTCAAGCTCGCTCATGTCGTCGCCCTCGGCCAGGTAGGCGAAGGCTTTGGCCGACATCCAGTTGAACTGGTAGCGCTGAGTGATTTTCATCGGTTTGCCGCGCTTCTCGAGCATGCTGGCACGGCGCTCCATGTCGACGATTACCCCGTCGCGCGCCATCTCGATCAACGCGTCTGTCGATTCGCGAGCGCCGAGGCGCACCAGCCCGAAGGCCGCGTCTTGGCGGAGCTGGAGCGTGATACTCCAGTCCGTGATGTTGGTCCACTTCTTTTTGTACTCCCCGAGGAGCACCTCTTCGAGCGATTCGCGGGCCTCCGACGCGCCGATCTCACCGAGTCCAAAGAGCACTTCGTGCAGCACCTGCCCCTCTTTTTTGCGCCATGCGACGGCGTGCTTGCCAGGGAGCTGCTCGGGGGCCTTTTTGGTCTCGTTCATGTCGTCCAAAAAGAGCGCGCTCGCATCGTCGGCGCGCAAAGTCGTCAGGCGCCTCGCCGCCGTGACCTTGGCGCGGTTTTGCGGATAGGGATAGTCCGGAGGCGTATTGTACTTGCGAAACCACTGATTGATTTCCTTGTTGTTGCCCTTGAAGGTCTCGACCAAGAAAGGCACAGCCGGCTCGCCGAGTTTTTGGACGGCGAGTCCACAGGGCTTGGAGAGATTCTGCCCCTTGTTGTTCGCCAAAAATTGGCCGCGGACCAGCGCCCGCTTCGCTTTGTCATCGAAGGCGTCGGGATTTTGTTGAGCAATGTTGCCCAGAATCTCGCAGCTGTAGGAGTGCAGAGCGATCGGATTGTTATCGACGTTCGAATAGAGCGTCTTCGTGAGCGGGTCGATGAGTTTCGGATCGGGCATGTACTGAAAGCCACGGACAATCGCCCGCTTCGTGGAGTTGTCATTCGTCGACTCGTAGAGCTCGATCAGATCGCCGAGCGTATCCTTCGCACCGATCTCGCCGAGCGCCTCCGCGGCCGCTCCTACGTAGTCGGTATGTTGCTCCTCGACCTCCTTGAGGTAGGTATCTTTGGCCTTCTCGGACCGGATGTCGACCAGAAATCGCATCGCCTCTTCCCGGTTGCCTTCCCCCGACATGTAGGTTTGGACCAATCCCGGCACCGCTTTGGCGCGCTTTTTGTCGTCCAGCTCCTCGAGTTTCTTCAGCGCGATTCGGCGATCGGTCGTACTGCCGTCGAGCAGCTTTTGATTGATGTACTTGCCACTCTTCCAGTTGGGCTGTTCGCACGCCGATATCGTCAATACCAGGGCACACAGGCCCAGCCATGTGCGGAAAGAGCGACTCTCAACGACGGATATGATGGTATTCATGGGGGGACCTCGCAGTCGAACTCACAGATCGAGTACATGGTACGAGCACTGACGCCTCCGGACGCTCGCTCGAGGGGGCCCCACGTGCCGGGGTTGCCCCCCGCTCGCGCCGGGAGCTCTTCGGCTCCGCGGTCATTCCTCGGACGACGAGCCGCCCTTCTGGAGAGGCTCGATGGCGTCTTCGTGGGGATCTCCGTCCATCTCGAAGTCGTCAGGGGTCTGGAGAACGCCGATATACGAAAGATTGCGATAATACTGGGCGAAGTCGAGTCCGTATCCGATGACGAACTGGTCGGGAATCTCGAATCCCGTGTAATCGATCGGCACGTCTGTCTCGAAATTCTCGGGTTTCGAGAGGAGCGTACAGACCGAGATCGAGGCGGGATGACGCGTCTCGAGATTGTCGAGTAGATAGCGCATCGTCAGCCCGGTATCGATGATGTCCTCGACGATCAGGACGTCGCGATCTTCGATCGGGAGGGAGAGATCTTGGGTCATGCGTACGACTCCGCTGGACGTTTGGCTGTTCCCGTAGCTCGAG
>JAQCND010000525.1 GCA_028274765.1 Bradymonadaceae bacterium | reverse complement strand
CCGGCGCTCCGGAAGGCGTCTCATGTGACGAGGGTCATCCTACCGTACGGAGCGCCTTTATATTTCTGTTCCATATGCCGGCTGGGAGCCGGCGCTCCAAAAAGGCGCCGGACCATAGACGACCTCGAGCTCTCCTTTGGAGCGCCTTTATATTTCTGTGAAATGAGCATCCCTGCTGGCAAGTCGCCGAGCGACTCCTTTTGGGGAGGAGCGAGGCGGCAACTGACGTCACTCGATTGTTTATTTAGATGCCATCCGAAAAAGGCAGATGCTCAGTAGAAGCATACGATTGACGACGCGGAGAGGCCGAGTGTCTCAGCGGCGGGCGGGACCGTAGGCCGGTGACATGAGGCGCATGAGCGGTGTGGGAGCGCCGGGCCCCCGGGGCCGAGCGGAGGTTCAGATAGAGGTCTCCCCTCACGGAAGCATGCGTTCGACTGGGGGCCTCAGATGCTCCAGCTCGCCTGAGCTATCCCGGGCGTCGCTCGAGTCGATGGCGAGCCATCGTCACCAAATTCGCCGAGACGACGGCTCCGTGCACATAGGTTCGAAACCCGTCGAGGCCATTCCATCGACACCGTTGGAGTCCAACGGTGTGTTTCAGCCACGAGATGAGTCCCCCGGCGCCCGATCGAAAGGCACGCAGTCGACGGTACGTCCGCCGCGAGGTCGTCATCGCCTCGGGGTCCAGCCCTCGTTTTTTGTGGAAAGCCACCTCGTCGAGATCGTAGTCCTCCTGCAGAGCTTCCAGGTTGGCCTTCGAGGCCAATCCCCCGTCGTAGGCCGCCCGTCGAGGCGGTTCACCGTACGTGGTGAGGTGGCGTTCGATGCTCAGCTCGGTCAACTGGCTGTCCGCCGGGTTCCCCTCCAGGACGAGCACGTCGAGCACCCTCGATGACGCCCCCATGGTCAGCATCAGCTTGTGTCCAAACTCGACCTCTCCCTGAGACGTGACGATGATGTCGGTATGGGGCTCGAACAGCGAGACGAGTGTCTCATCGGCCGATACCGTCTCGCCGTCGAGGAGACGACGACGTGTCTGCTCGACGATGCGTTCCCCCCGGTCGAGGAGACGTTCCAGCCGATCGGCGAGTCGACCGAGCGGAGAGGCCTCCTGCTGGATGGCCCCTTTCGGCGACGCCTCGATCCGCTCGAGCGCCGTCCGAGCGGAGGCGAGTGTCTCGTCGGTGACCGTCAGCACGTCTCGACACGGCTCCTGGCGGTGGGTCCCCGACGCATTGCGCACCTCCAGGGCGCGCCGTTTGGCACGCAACGTATGATCGGTCCAGTCGATGTCGATCTCGTCAGACGCTTGATCGAGCAGGCGGCTGCCGACGCGCACGACGTCGCAACAGAGGCTCACGTCGGTCGGCGGATGGATGTCCGACTCGCAGACGGTGCAATCCGTCCGGATCGTGTCTCCCGATTCGATGCCTTCCGCTCGAGCCTTCTCGAGAAGCACGTCGTCGATGGCCTGCCAGGTGGGGGCACTGATGGCCGAGATATGGTCGTGGAGCGTCGACGCCCCCGGAGCCTGATCGAGCGAGGGGATGCGACAGAAGCGTCGGCACGCGAGCGAATCCATCAACAGGAAGGCCAGATCCTCGAAGCTCGAGGCCACCAGATGGTAGGCGAGGGCGGCCCCGAGGATCTGTCGGGCCGACATCCCGTCGCGGCCCCGATCGGGATCGACCTCGCCGCGCACGAGATCCCAAAACACCAGCTCGACCAGCTCGGGCGTCTCCTCGAGGATGCGATCGATCTCGCGAAGCTCGTCGGCCCGAGCATGGTCGACGTAGGGGGGATACACCTCGGGGGCGTGTGTTTGTCTGGTTCGCATGGAGGTCTCCTGGGGCGTGGCGTTCCGATGAGTGGTGCTCATCGACGGAACACCGTCGCGGAGACCTCCATATCATTTCAAGCCCCCTATCCTATTTGAATATCCCGGGAATCCCCTTTTTCGGATGGCATCTAAATAATGAGCGGGCCATCGCGTGCAGGGCGATCGCATTAGAGGTATAAGCAACACATTCACGGTTCGACCTCCGTTAGGTCGCCTCCATGCGTCCGCCAAGGAGTCGCTGAAGCCATATGCCAGCAGGGATGCTCACGTCAGGGACGCACAGGGGCGCTCCGAACCCATATCGAGTCGATTCGGGGGGCCTGACTCCGGAGCGCCGGCTTCCAGCCGGCTCATATCCGCGATCATTCAATCCTTATGCGATCGCCCTGGATGAGCATCACTGAACGTAGAGACGGCTCCACCATGAGCTCGACAAGCCGTTGAGCGAGTTAGCGGGTCAGCAGGTCAGCTCGCAACCTCTTCCCACCCAGCAGCTCAAAGGCTTGGCCAAGGACTGCTTCCAGACGGTCTCAGCCAGCGAAACGTGGCCGCTCCGGATACAATCCGAGGATTGGCCTCCACCTTTCACACAGGTCGGGCCGCCAGCCGAACGATGACGTCGACTGACGGCCCATGGGTGTGTCTGCTCGAATGTTCGGCACGTCCCGTTCACTTCTTCTTGCCGCCCAGGCACTGGTAGCGATACGTCTCGAGATGCTCGATACCTCCGTCCGGTCGCGTCGTGCGCCGTTCGAGCGGTCGACCTGCCTCGTCGTATCGACGCTTCTCGACCTTCTGGACGACATCGTCTCGGACGGTGAACTCCCGCCTCAGACGACCCTCGTCGTTGTACTCACGCCGAATGCCCTCGAGGACGTTCTCCTCGTCGACGGGCGAGGTCGTCCGATCGACCAGACCGTGCGGTCCGTACGTGTAGGTCGTGATTCGCTCCCTCTTTTCAGACCCGCGAATCGCCTTGAGCTGTTCCTCGGTGAAACGGAGCGGGCGTCCCTCGTCGTCCAGGGTGCGTCGGTAGGTCGCGACGCGCTCGAGGTCCTCGATGGCGATGTCTTCCTCGTTTCCAGAGGCGAGACGCCCTCGGGGCGGGACGGCGATGTGAATGGTGTCGACGTAGCCAGCGTCGGCGTGTTCGAATCGCTGTTGGCCCAGCGCACTGCCCCTGTTGATCAGTGTGCGCTTCGTCATGCGCCCCCGATCGTCGCGTTCGAACCGAAGCACCGACTGATTCCGCGAATCGCCCCGAATGACCTCGAGCTCGCCGTTCCAGACGACACGATCGGTCGCGAGCTCCCCGCCCTCAAAGGAGCGTTCCCGCTTCTGGACGAGCGTATCGTCTCGCTGCACGATCTGCGAGGTCATGCGGCCGCTCTCGTCGTATCGAACCTCGACCGTGCCCCGTCCAGTGGCGAGCAGGGCCTGCTGAGCCGGACGTTCCCCCATCGCTCCCCGATGCCCAAACCACATGCCGGGCTGAGACGGAAGTGTACCGTAGTAGTATCCAAACGCGGCGATGAAGGGGAGCTCTGGCACCTGTTCGAGCGCTCCTGCGTGCTTCCAGACGAGGCGGTATTCGGGCCGATCGGTCGGGTATCCGAAACTCACCGAAGCGGGGAGTCGATCACAATCTCTGTCGCTCGCCTTCGAGTTCCGCTCGTCCAGACGCTCGGGGTCACGGCGGTAATAGTCGTGTCTCATGTCGAGCCCGTACTGATCGAGATCGTGTCGGTGAATCAACCTCTGCAGTTTCGCCATCTCGATCTCGCCGCTGCGGAACTGGACTCGACGTCGCTCGAGCTCGCCGTCGTCTCGGTATGACCACGTCCGCTCGAAGACGATTCGGCCGTCGAGACGGTGTTCGGCGCGCGCCGGTCGGTTTTCATCGTACGACCATTGAACGCTGTAGGTGTATCGGTCGGTCTCGATGCGACCCTGCCGGAGTCGCCCCTGCTCGTCGTACGACCACGTCCATCGTGTCGAATCGGTCTCGTGCTCTCGCGAGCTGTCCTCATCGTCACGCCGGGCGTCGAGGGTGCGCTCGACGAGTCGACCGCCCCTCCAGGTCTGAGTCATCTCCTCGCGATCATCGATGTCCCAGCCCGCGTCCTCGTGCCAGTACTTGGTGACTTCCGAGCGTTCGCTCAGACGTCCCTCGCCATCGAAGCGCCACGTCGTCCAGGTGCCGCCCTTGGGCGCACGACGGTCCCGGTCGTGATGGGTGACCGTTCGAACTCGACCCGAATCGTCGAGCTGAAATTCGGTCGTCGAACCGCCGTCGGAGTACGATCGGGTGTCGACCTCTCTGATCAGCGTCGAACCGCGCCGCTTCCAAGTGATGCGATCGTGCTTCTCCGACTCGGATGGCCCCGACGTGGCGACCTCGAAGTTCGGACAGTCGATTGCGCGGATCGATGCGGGAATCTCGGGGACGTCGGATGCCGTCCGAGGCGTGGAGCGAGGCAGACAAAACGCATCCGATGCGTTCGTGGTGGTCGGCGCCTGCTCGTCGGCGGTCTTCTGGCCTTCAGCGTGGCCGGAGGTCTCGGACGCGTCGACGTCGCCCGACTGAGAGGCCCGAGAACCGTTGTCGTCGACGTTCCAGGTCGGTTTATTGGACCCCTCCGGCGACGTGACGTCGTTCGACGACGTCGTCTGGCCGCAGGCGGTCACCGTAAACGCCATCAAGCCGATGATCGTCGTCCACCAGACGTTGGAATGTGCAGAGTGGTTTGCGTATCGCATCGTCGTGCTCCTCGGGGGTGATGGGGGCAACTGTCTCCCTCTCATGCACTTCCCAAGGTACGGGATCCGGTCGAAAAGAAAATCTGAATGTGTTAAACATTTCGTTCAGAAAATTTTAAAAAAATGGTGGTCGAAGTTGGACGACCTGCAAAACGTGCTTCGAGACGTCTGGGACTGGCTACCGGTGTTTCGGATCGTCGCCGAGACCGAACACTTGCCGACGGCGGCCAAACGGCTCCACCGGACGCGAGCCGCCATCTCGCGAACGATCAACGTCCTCGAGGACCGTCTCGATCGGGAACTGTTCAATCGCTCTGGACGACGACTGGTGCTCAACGAGAGCGGCGAGCGGCTCCTGCGGCGCCTCCGCGAGGGGATGTCCGACGTCGAAGCCGGGCTGCGCGCGGCGCTCGAGGAGCCCTACAGCGGCACCCTTCGACTCTCGTCGGTCGGCGTGCTCACCAATCACTTCGTGGTCCCCGTGATGCTCGAGCTCAAGGATGAGTATCCGGATCTCGAGCCCGTTCTGCGGAATCTGCGTCCCACCGAGGCGGCCGAGGCGCTCCTGCAGGGGGAGCTCGACGTCGCGTTTTTCTACGAGTCGATGACGTTCGAGGGACTGCACGTCGACAAACTCGGGACGACCACCTCGTCGATCTACTGCGGTCGTGGGCATCCACTGTTCGACCGGGAGTCGGTGGAGCTCGACGAGCTTTTGGAGCATCCCTTCTCGGTGCCGGGTCTCGGCGATACGGGCAAGGTGATGGACGACTGGCCCACCGATCAGCCCCGTGAGATCGGGATGCGCATCATGCTGCTGGAGTCCAACGTCCGCATCTGCCGGAGCGGCCAATTTGTGACCGTACTGCCGGACATCGCGGCGCTGGAGTGGGTGAAGCGCGAAGAGATTCGACGATTCGACCACGATCTCCTCCCGCCGACGCCCCTGTATGCCGCTCGCCGAGAGCGCCAGGATGCCTTCGGGCGAGCTGCTACCGTGATTGATATGATGCGCGCCCGAATCGAGGTAGTGACCTCGGAGATCGACGCCATGCGTCGAGGCGACGGGGAGAACGCGTCGGACGATTTGTGAGAAAAATACTCGATCGCCCCACGCGTGATTCCCGAGGGCAATCGCATCAGAGGTATAGACAACACGACGAGACGCGCCCCTTCGTTTGAGATACACCTTGTCGCCTCGCTCCTCCCGAAAGGGAATCGCTCGGCGCTCTGCCAGCAAGGATGCTCATTTCACAGAAGTACAGGAACGCTCCAAAGGGTAGCAAACTCGTCCATCGCTCGACGCCTCTTCGGAGCACCCCTGTGTGTCATCCGGAAGTGGGCTCCCAGCCGGCCGGGCACGAAGAGAGCATATTTAAATGCAATCGCCCTGCGTGATTCCCCCAGGGCGATTGCATTAGAGGTATAAGCCACACATTCACGATTCGTTCCTTGTTATGCCACCTCCATCCTCCCGCCAGGGCGTCGCTGAAGCCACGTGCCAGCAGGGATGCTGGCGCTCCGGACCGATATCGAGTCGATCCGGAAGGCCCGGCTTCGGAGCGCCCCTGTACTTCCTCCGGAAGTGGGCTTCCAGCCGGCTCGCAGGGATGCTGGCGCTCCGAACCGATATCGAGTCGATCCGGAAGGCCCGGCTTCGGAGCGCCCCTGTACTTCCTCCGGAAATGGGCTTCCAGCCGGCTCACGCTCGCAGTGGGGCATTCCTTATGCAATCGCCCTGCGTGATTCCCCCCCGACCATTTGACACTTCAGCGCGATGTCCATACGTATGAAGACTTATGTAGAGGGACTTCATTCGAGACATGTGACATGTTCGAGTCGATCTCGAACCCGCGGCTGACGAGGATCATGATGACATCACAGAGAACGTACCGAGACTGGTTCAAGGTGATGGGGCTCGTATTGATCGGGTGGGGACTCGTCGCCTGTGGCAGTGACGAGGGCAATATCGGCAACCAGAACGCCGGACGCCTCCAGGTGACGCCGAGTTCCGTGACCTTTCCCCAGACGCCCCCTGGTGACACATCGACTCAGAAAGTCACCCTTACCAACGTTGGCGATTCGACGCTGACCGTCTTCGACATGGGATTGAAGCCCGCCGACGGGGAATCGGTTGAACAACTCGATCTCAAGGGGGTACCAGATGGTCAATTCGAAATCGAACCGGGGACGGAGTCGGCCAAGACGTTCGACATCGAGTTCACGCCGGAGTCTCGCGGGTCGTACAACGCCGGAGTCATCGAGATCCGGAGCAGCGATACCCGATTTTCCAGAGATGAAGCACTCGAGATCGACGTCTTCACCCTCGAAAACCAGCCTCAGCTTCAGGTCTCGCCCTCGCCCGTCCAGTTTCCACAATTGACGCCGGGGGAATCGTTTACGCGGACGGTGACGGTCACCAACATCGGGGGCGCCGACTTGAAGCTCTATGAAGCTCCCTCGATTTCGGGCTCGGACGCCTTCGAGATAGCATCGGTCGATCGCTCGTTTCCCGTGACGTTGGGGCCCGTCTCCGGCGCCGAACAGGGAGGAGATGGCACCTTCGAACTCTCCTTCGAAGTAACATACGAGCCGACGAGCAATGCCTCTGATACCGGTGATATCGTCTTCAAAACCAACGAAGATCGTGAGTCGAATGCAGACGATCCGACGACCAGTCGAGTCAGCGTCGAGGCGACCGCCGACACCCCGTGTCTACGAGTCGAAGGGGGGCGGTCTCGCACGCTCGGCTCCGTGCCGATCGGCGGTTCGACACAAGATGTCATCCGTATCGAAAACTGCGGGTCGAAGACCGTCGTCATCGATCAGATCGATCTGGTGAAAAACTCCAGAGACGAGGAGTTCGAACTCGACCTCGGCGATCGCGACGGCAACGACGACGGCCAGCTCGACGATCCGATCGAGTTTCAGTCGCAGGGCGAGTCGGCCCAGTTCGAGGTGCAGTATCAGCCGACCGCCGAGGGACGAGATCAGGCGACGGTCGCGCTGCAGACCAACGATCCCGTCCAGCCCGAGGTCACCCTCGATGTCACGGGCCGAGGTGCCGAGGGGTCGTGTCCGAGTGCCGCTCTTCAGGCCAAGGTGCGCGGCAAATCAGCAGTCCCCAAAGAGCAAGTGGCGGCCGCTCCCCTCGATTACATCATCCTCGATGCCTCGGAGAGTTCGGACGAGGATGGTCGCATCGTCGAATTCGACTGGCGCGTCCTCGACAAGCCCGAAGACGTCGACATCGATCTGAGCCCCCCGTCCGAGGGCCAGGGCGAGACGGACGACGAGCGCGTCTTTCGGCTGTTGACGGCCGGCGAATACGAAATCGGGCTGACGGTCAAGGACAACGACGGATTCGTGTCGTGCAACGAGGCGACCGTCACGATCACGGCCATCCCCAACGAACAGGTCCACGTCGAGTTGACGTGGACCAACCCCGAAGACCCCGACGAGCAGGACGATCGCGGGAGTGATGTCGACGTCCACATGGTCAAGATGGGCCCCGGCAAGTGGTTCGAGGCCCCCTATGACATTTACTTCCAGAATCAAGGGAGTGGGGATGACTCCGGCATCTGGAATCCGGAGAGTCCGAGTCTCGACATCGACGATACGGATGGCGCCGGACCCGAGAACATTCAGATGGACGACCCGGCTCGCTGTCAGTGGTATGCCGTCGGCGTCCACTACTACAAACAACTGTTTGGCACGGCGTACGCGACGATTCGCATCTACATCAACGAGGAGCTCGTCTACGAACGGCCCAACCAGCCGCTCCGGCAGGGCGGGGAGTTCTGGGACGTGGCTCGCATCCACTGGCCGACCGGGCGAGTGATCGGCCATGATCGCCTCTATCCCTCTGCGCCGCGCGAGGAGTCGCCGACGATCACCGAAGCCATGGAGTCGAGCGGACTTTGCACGGCCGAGAACCTGTACGCTACCTCTCAATGAGGTGAAACTCGCGTCTCGCTCGCCCCCTCGAGCTTGCCAACAAGGGGGCAAACCCCGTATTCCCATGCATGGACCGATCGCCTCCTCGTCAATTGCAAGGAGGGATTGGGCACGCCAGCAGTGAACATCAACGAATCGCCGCAGTCTGATGTCGAGACGTCTCCAGAGGCCTCGGCACTCCACTTGTCGACTTCTGTCGAGGCTCGAGGGCACCGCGCGAAACGATGACCATGACTGACAACATGTGCCCGAATTGCGGCACGACTGTCTACGATCGAGACATCTGCCCCAGTTGCGGAGCCGACATCCTCGATGGTCCGCCGAAAGCCGTCGGTATCGGCGAGGAGTTTACGTTCGAGGTCTCGGCCGAAGACATGGCGTTCGAGCTCGAAGACGTGGAACTCGACGAGCCTCCTCGGCTGGAGCTGGAGTTGGAGCTTTGCCGTCGATGGTCGGATCGACCAGATCGAACGACGTTTGCCGCCCGTCCTCGACGACTTGCCCCCGTCGACAAGTCGTTCGATCTCGATCTGGCTGTCGCCGATCTCGTCGATACCTGGTATCTGGTCGAGGATCTCGGTCAACGCGAGGCAACCTTCTCGCTGCCCCAAAACATGCGTGACCATGCGATCCGCTTTCGCACTCCAATCGGGGAATCGAGCACGCGAGAGGGACGGCAACTGCTGCTGTATCGCAATCGCGAGGGCATCACCCTCGAGCAATTTGTCGAGCTCCAGAATGGTGCGCTGACCTTCCCTCAGGTGAAGACCATCTTCGAGGCGCTGCTCGAGGCCGTCTCCGACCTCCACGGATGTGGTTATCGCCACCTGCGACTGGCCCCGAGCCGCATCCGCATCGCAGAGGCGGAACACGAGCATGGGATTCCGGAATCCCTCCTCGAGCCGGCGCCCTCGACCTCGGAGTCGACGCATGCCGTCGAGGTCAACATCCACGAAGAGCCGAGCTCCGAGTGGGAATTTGAGCACACCGACGAAACCCAACCTCAGGACATCTCCAGTCTGCGAGATCCGGACTCGACCGTCGACGATCTCGAGCCCGTGGACCCGGATGAGTCATCATCCGACTCGCCAGACTCCGGGCAGACGGAGGCCGTCGGCTCCTCGGGGCATTGGCTCGAATCTCTCGACACTCAGCCATCCCCAAGCGGGGGGGCTGTGTCCGCTCAGATGCCTCGAGAGAAAGCGGAGTACGATGTCGAGCCCGCCTGGGTGAGCATCGAGTGCGAATCGCACGAGCTGGATCTCGACGTCGAGATCATCTTCGAGGCGGTCGATGGGGTGGTCGAGCCGGACGCGGAGGCCGAGGATCTGAGCGGATTCGAGGGATACGCGCCCCCCGAACTCTACCGTCGAACCGTCGAGACCTTCGAGCCGCTGATCGACGTTTTTTCACTCGGCTCGCTCCTGTACTTCATGATCGCCGGGCGATGCCCCCCCACCTCGGTGTATACACGCCATACGCCCGCCCTCCCGGCCCGTAATTTTCGGCTGGCCTTTCCGCCCGGATGCGACCCCGTCATCAAACGCTCGACCCGTCCCGATCCGGAATCGCGCTACCCGGATCTGGCCTCGATGGCGAATGCCTTCGAGGAAGCTGCGGAGCGCATCGAACAACGTCACACCGACGACGTCGAGCCTCCCCGTATCGAAGGCGCAGTCGAGCGTCACATCGGGATCGGGAAGCGCGAACAAAACCCCGTCAATCAGGACGACGTCTTCCGGCGAACCTCTCGCGACGGCCGACTCGCACTGATGGTCGTCGCCGATGGCGTTTCGACCGCCACGTACGGCTCGGGCGACATCGCCAGCGCAATGGTCGTCCGGGAAGCTGAAGACGTCTGGGACGAATTGATCGCTTCATACGTCCAGAACGAACCGATTTGTCCCTTCGAACGAGTCGACGACGTCATTCAGCGGGCCAACGAGTGCATCGTCGACTATGTCAACGAACATCACACCCCCTTCAGTGGTAGCCCACATGAAGTCATGGGGACGACGGCTCTGGTAGCACTGTATCACGAGGGTCGCGTCACGCTGGCCTCGGTCGGGGATAGCCGCACGTACTTGCAGCGTGGCCCCGGTCTCGAACAGCTGACGATCGATCACAATCTCTGGACGCTCAGTATCCTGAATGGCATGTCGGCCGACGATTCGCTCTCGATGCCCCAGGGCGATGCGTTGGCACGATGTGTGGGGACCTTCGAGATCCAGAACGGTACCCTCCGGCCGACGCCGCCCGGAGCCGACGTCGTGCAGTTTCCCATCGATGCGGGAGACAAGCTCCTGCTGACGACTGATGGTCTAATCGACTTCGCCGGTGGCAATATCGAGACCTCGGAAGAAAACATCCTCGCGACGCTCCTCTCGGAGCCCAATCCCGATCTCGCCTGTCTGGAACTGGTCTTGCTGGCCAATCGAGGAGGGGGAGGCGACAACATCGGCGTGGGCATCGCCGATTTTGAATGACGGAGACATCGGACGCCACGGCGGTTACCGATCGTCCGAATGGCGATCGGCGAATTCGAGTGTCTCGTCGGGGACGAACGACTCGAGCGGGTCGCCGGAGAGCGACGAGCCGGCTGTCGACGGAGACGAGTCCGACGACGTCTCCTGTCGAGAGGGTGAACCGAGTTCGGGATGGTGCTGGCGAAGCCACTGGATGGTATCGTGGAGAGTCTCGTCCGGATCGCGAGGCTGCCAATCGAGCTCGCGTCGTGCCTTCGACGCGTCGATGTACCAGTAGTACTGAGCCATCTCGGCGCTGATCGGAGAGACGTCGCTCTCCTGTCCGAGCCACTGCATCGCTCGGTCGAGCACGTGAGCGCCGGCGACCATGGCTCGGTCGGGCAGTGACATCGAGGGAGCACTCACCCCCGAAAGCGCCTCGAGACGCTCGAAGAAGCTCTCGAACGACAGATTCGCCTGTCCCAGCAGATAGCTGTTCCCCGGTTCGGCGCGCTCCATCGCCCGTATGAATCCGTCGGCCGCGTCGCGCGCATCGACAAACGAAAGCCCTCCCGAGGCGACAGCGGGAATCTTGCGCTGCAGGAAGAGAGCGACATCGCGAGTCGAACTCATCCGCCGATCCCCGGGACCGAGCAACAACGTCGGACGCATGAGCACGATCGGGAGATCGTGATCGTCGAGAAATTCACGGCACACCCGCTCGGCGTAGATCTTCGACAGATAGTACGGCCAGTCTCGAACGAGGTCCTCGCGAACGGGCGAATCCTCCGTGGCCACGTCCTCGGGATCTTCGCTGACCCCGATGGTTCCGCTCGTCGAGGCGGCAACGATCTTGTCGGGCTCGACCTCGCCGAGAGCCTCCAGCAGATGACGCGTCCCCGTGACGTGGAGATCGTACATTTCATGAGAGGCCTCTCGGCGACGGGTGACCTTGCCCGCCAAGTGGTAGACGCGATCCACCCCTTCGACGGCCGTCCGCACGTCGCTCGGCTCCAGAAGAGACCCCTCCACGATGGTGGCGCCACGCTCGGCGAGCTCCCGATCGTACGATCGGGTCAGTACGCGAATCTCGTCGAGATCGCGCTCCAAGAGCCGATGGGTGAGATGACGGCCGAGGAATCCAGTCCCTCCGGTGACGAGTACGTGCGTCATAATGACACTCGACGTGAGAATAGCATCGACGATTGCCTCGAGCTCATCGAGGTTGTAGCAGTCGGGCGTCGAAGTGCCAAGTCGTCGTGCGAACGGGTCGGAGGCGCCTCTCGACGTGACGGGGAAGCTGGGATCGGATGCTACCGGGAGAGTCGACGACGATTTCCCTCCGGAGGAGAGGCTCGGCGAAAGAATCGTCCCGAACGCGTCGAGGCTCATCACGAACGGACCTCTCGAAATTGCAGAACCGTCAGGGGTATGATAGGTTCCGAGAGCGATCTCAGTTCCGAGTTCCGAACTTTCGATGTATCGAGGCGTCTTTCATGCCCCATAACTCGTATTGTATCCATCAATCCGGCGAGTCGGTTGGCGGTCGCGGAGATCGGGATACGTTCCCGCCCTGAGCCGAACTGTTCACCAGTTGCAACGCTCTCTGCCAAGCTCGTAACATATTCGCGGCGATGCGCCGCGATCGGTTCGGGCCGATGAGTTCATCCCCCGCGGGATGAGAGCTCGAGACCTGTTTCGAGGAATTCGTGGTTATGCAGATTCTCATCGAGGACGACGAAGGTCAGCGCAGTGTCGTTCCCGGCGTCCCGGAGGAAGTGACCATCGGGCGCAAGGACGAGAACGCGATCTGCCTTCCTCAACGAAACGTCTCTCGCCGACACGCCCGGCTCGCACGTCAGAAGGATCAGATCTACATCGAAGACGTCGACGCTCGATACGGCATCCAGAAAAACGGGCAAACGATCGATGATCGTGCCCCCTTTACCGAAGGTGATGTCGTCACGATCGGCGGTTATCGTCTGACGCTTCGAGCCGAAAACGCTGTCGATGTCGAGCCGGGCCAAAACGAGGCCGACGTCGAAATCGACGGAGACCTCGAGCGCCGCATCGAAGCTCACGAACCCGCCCCCGAGCCCGAGCCCGTCTCGAGCGGAACCACCTCCGAGGCGTCCGAGCGCAGCAGCACCGAAGTTCTCGAACTCGATCCCGCCGAACTGGTCGTCGTCTCCAGCAATTTTGCCGGCCAGACATTCCCGCTCGATCAGGAGGAAATAGTCATCGGCCGGGGCGAAGAGTGCGACATCATCATCGATCATCGCTCCGTCTCGACGACGCACGCCAAGATCGTCCGCCAGAGCCAGGACAACTACAAGATCGTCGACCTCAACAGCAGCAACGGGGTCAAGGTCAGCGGCAAGGAGTACAAATCGACCCATCTGGAACGGGGCGACATCATTCAACTCGGGCACGTCAAATTTCGATTCGTCGAGCCCGGCGAAAACTACACGTTCACGCCCCAAGACGAACAACGGGGCAGACCCGTCGCCCAGGAGGCGACCGGGACGTCGTCCGACAACACCATGATGCTCGTGGGCGGCGCTGCGTTGGCAGTGCTGCTGTTGCTCGTAGGAGGATTCGTGTTGCTGTCGGGCGGGGGAAGCGGAGAGTCGGACGGCTCGAAGTCGGCCTCGGCGACCCCCCCGGACAAGGGGATGGCGAGTGCGGGAGCGAGTGCGACGGGCTCGGAGTCCGAATCCTCGGAATCCAACGACAAGGTCGATCGCAAGGTCGACGAGGCCGAAACCCGAATTGAGGAGGGGAAGCTCGATCAAGCGATTGGCTCGCTGGAATCGATCCAAGATCTGTTGGAGCCGACCGCTGAGCAGGGGGAGCGCATCAACGAATTGCTCTCGCGTGCTCGGAGCGAACAGCCCTATCGGCGCGCCTTCGACGAAGCCCAGGGGGCACTCGAGGACGACGAGTCCCTGCGGGCGCTCAGCAAGATCGAGAGCATTCCCAACCACTCGGTCTTCTACGACATCTCGCGAGAACGCGACATGCGCAAGGAGGCTCTCGATCAGATCTTCAAGCAAGCCGAGGCGTCACTCGAGGAGGGCGAACTCGATCGCACTGAGAACCTGATGAAACAGGCGATCGAGTACGGCGCGCGTGCCGAGGAGGCCGAGGACCTCCTCGATCGCGTCGAAAAGGTACGCCAACAACGGCGAGACCAGAAGAAGAAAGAGCGCGAACGCAAGCGCATGGCTCAGCGCGAAGAGTCTCAACGTGGGGGTTCGTCAGGCGGTTCGCCCTCGAACACGGGGGGCGCGGCCACGACCCAGGAGAGCGGCTCCGGCGCGCCCGACGACTCGGAGGAGTCCGGCGGTGACGAGAGCGGCGATTCCGATCAACCCTCTCCCCCCGACAATCCGAGACAGCTCAAACGCCAGGCGATGAAAAAAATTCTGAAGGGGAAACTCAACGAAGCCATTCAGGACTGTCAGTCCGCTCTCCGGGCGGGGCACATCGACTGTTATCGGGTGCTCGGGCTCGCCTACAACAAACTCGACAACAACGCTCGGGCCTGCCAGAACTTCAAGAAATATCTCGACACCAACCCTCAAGATGCGGGGCGTATTCGCCGCAGGATGGGTTCGATGGGGTGTAACTGACGCCTCTCGACGGTCGATACCGACGACTCCCCGTCGCATCCGATCCGGAATGTCGCTTGGACTTCAACTGTTTAAAGTCGTCAGCATGTTCCGGGGGGCGAGCGCTCGATAACTGACATCTGCCTGCTCACACGGATCTGACTGACACGAGGAGGGTACGATCGGAAGTCGCGACATCCACGGAGAAACCTCCGGACTCAAGACGAGCCAACGCAAGGACCTCGAGGAACTCTACAAGCGTCGCATTCCGCCGACAACGGCGATTACCCAGGAATTTGCGACGAAGATGGCGTTTATCTCCGAGGACCTCAACCAGGTCGTTGCCGTCCTCGTCGACCGGAAGGGAAAAGTCGAGGAGGTCATGGTGGGCGACGCTCATCGGGTGTATCTCCCGGATATCGGACGTCGACGCGGGGGGGCGGGCCGGTTTCGAGGACTGCGCCTCATCCGGACGACGCTGGACGACGGGACGGCGGAGTTGACCCGCGACGATCTGACAGACCTGTCGAAACTCCAGCTCGACATGGTGATGACCATCGGCGTCGGCGCCGGGGGATACCCGGGGGCGTGCCAGTGGGCTCACCTGCTGCCCGAGAACCCCGACAATCAGCTCTGGCGTACCTTCGAGGCCGAGAGTCCCGACGAAGTCGATGTCGAATTCGACATCTTCATCCGGGAAGTCGAAGACGAATTCCAGCGCAAGGCCGATCAGCTCATCGAGACGGGCGGCGATCCGGCCATGCTCGTCTACGTCTCGACCCCGGACAACCGCGACGACGAGACAGAAATCGAAGAGCTCCAGGATCTGTGTCGCACGGCGGGGCTCAACGTCGTCGATACCATCGTCCAGAATCGCACGCAGATTCATCCCAAATACGCCGTCGGGAAGGGGAAAATCGAGGAGATCACGCTGCGAGCGTTGCAGTACGATTGCGATCTCGTCGTCTTCGGCCAGGATCTCGAGCCCAATCAGCTACGGGCCATCACCGACGAGACCGATCTGAAAGTCATCGATCGGACCCAGTTGATTCTGGACATTTTTGCTCAGCGTGCGCAGTCCAAGGACGGTAAACTTCAGGTCGAACTGGCCCAGCTCAAGTACAGCCTCCCCCGTCTCCACTCCCGAAACACGGGCATGAGCCGACTACAGGGCGGCATCGGCGGTCGCGGACCGGGTGAGACCAAACTGGAGATGGAACGCCGCCGCGCTCGAGAACGCATCCAGCGACTCGAAGACGAGATCGATGAAATCAGCAAACAGCGTCAGGTGCGTCGCAAGCGCCGCAGCCAGAGTGACATCCCCATCGTCAGTGTCATCGGCTACACCAATGCCGGCAAATCGACACTCCTCAACGGCTTGACGCAGTCCGAAGTTCAGGTCGAAAACAAGCTGTTTGCCACACTCCGGCCGACGACGCGCCGTCTGCGCTACCCCCGCCCCAAAGACATCATCTTCACGGATACAGTCGGCTTCATCCACGAACTTCCCCCCGATCTTGTCTCGGCCTTCCGGGCGACGCTCGAGGAGCTGTACGAAGCCGATCTCTTGATTCATCTGGTGGATGTCTCGGCCCACAATTTCGAGGAGCGCATGGCGGCCGTCAACGACATCCTGCGCGAACTCGATCTGGATGAAAAAGAACAGATCCTCGTCTTCAACAAGATCGACAAAATCGACGAGCAAGCGGCCCGCTCGCTGGCGAATACCTACGACGCCATCCCGATATCAGCGATCGATCTCGAGACGACCCAACCGTTGATCGAAGCTCTAGAGAACCGACTTCTGCGTCAATCTCAGGCCGAGGATGCTTCCTCCGACCCCGCCGAGGAATGGCGTCAACCGTAGAGGAGAACGCTTCCGATCGAGTGGGATTGGAAGAGACCAAAGGTCAGACATCGAATGTGGGCTGAAAATAGGCGTTGCCGTCCTTGAGGACGACCCGAAACGAGACGGCTTCCCGGTCGATGCGGCGTCGATGGGCGAGACGGGCTCGCTCGGTTTGAAGGGCGTTCCGGATGGCCTCGAAGGTCAGATGAGCGGTTGCCTGTGAGCAGGCTTCCTTGGCCCGAACGAGTTGCTCGTACAGACGGCGGGTGTCCCCGTCCTCCTCGTCGTCGGATGACGAGCGCTCCGATTCGGAGGAGTCGGATCGTCCTCGATCCGAGGAGCCCCGACGACTGGACGAACGGTGTTCTGCCTTTTGAGGCCGGGAGTCATCCGTGCGCGTATCCCCGGAGGCATTCGAAGGGGGCTCGGGCGATGGGTCGCGCCGGGTGGGCGGTCGGGAGGGAGCGGTATCGCGGGCCGGAGTCGAGTCATGATCCTCTCTCGAAGAGCGATGGGTCGTCTCGCGGTCGGTCTGCGACGCGTCCGACGATCGATCGTCGATGGAATCGACGCGGTCGGTATCAGCTCGCTCGAGCTCGAGTTCGTCATGGCTCGAATCGTCTTCTCTCGTCGAGCGAGACGATCCCCCGTCTCGGGCGCTCCGTTCTCGCTGCTCCTCGTTCGAGCGGCTCTGCTCGAGGCGCTCTCGCATCTTGTTGAGTGTGTCGCGGCGATCTTCCGAGTCTTGGCTCCCCCCGTTGCCTCCCTTCGAGAGTCCGAGCTCGTCCTGAAGTTTGCGGAGATTTTCCTTGCGTTTGGTCTCGCGATCCTCCTCGAAGGACTCGTCTTTCGATGTCGCTCGAGAGGCGCCTTCATCCCCGGAGCGTGTGTGCGGCTGTTCGGTTTCCGCCCGTCGAGCGTGAGCCTCGGAGTCGCGCGATGAGTGCTCGTCCCGAGTTCGGTCGTCCGATTTCAGCTCGACGTCGACGCGTTCGGTCTCGACATACGGTTCGAACTCCCCCTCCCGGTCCATCTGTTCGAGCTCGCGCTGCATGTCGTCGAGATCGACATCCCCGTCGAGCTCGAGCTCGTAGGCCCCGTCACCGGGCTCGGTGTCGTCGGGCTCGGTGTCCTCCGCGAGATCGGCCGCCGGCTCGTTCTCATCGGGAGACGTATCGTGATCGGCGATGCGGTCCTCCGCCCGTTTCTGGTGGGGCTCGTACGTCCCCTCCTCGATTTGGCGCTCGACTCGGTTCCACTTGCTCTTGTACGTGTTGAACCGTTGCATCAATCCCCGAAATTTGAACTTTTGACTCGTGTTGGTCATGTTGGCGCGTTGGAGTTCACGTACGAGCCGGGAGACCTGGCGTCGCTCGTTGGTCGGAGGACGCTCGCGGTTCCCCACGAAAAATTGTTCGTACTGGCGCCTCAGATCATCCAAACCCTGTTCGAGTTCGCGGAGTTTGCTCTTGATCTCGTTTCGCGAGAGATCCTCGCCTCCTTGATTGCCTCCATGCGTCGCCATGATACACCTCTTCTCGAGGGATGGGACGTGAGTATCGTCAACAGGGAAAGGGTAACATCGAACGAGGGAACGAACAATAAATCGGAGGCACGTCCGCAGGCCGATCGTATGAAAGGTACGAGTAACGGGTTGCAGTGTGATCGTCGTCAGGTTGCCCCACTCTCTCCCGCAAAGAGGAACGCTGACGCGACGTGTATCACGTCGGGGCGACGTTATTTCAAAGACATATGAAGTCGCTCTCGGGGGAGGTCAGAAGATATCGAGGATGGCGCTTCTGGAGCGCCCCCATCCTTCTTCCGAAGTGGGCTCTCAGTCAGCCAAGCATGGAAGACGCGTTCAAATGCGATCGCCCTCCACGTCCCGAACGAGTCGGTTGGGCGGATGTTCGCCGGCATGTATACTCTTCGATGCGATGTCTATCATCGACGATGATCGAGGGGGCGGGCGACGTATCGGTTTCACCGGGTCTGGCTCGACCGCAACAGACAGAGGCCCGCATCGCATGTTCACTTCATCATCGTGCCACCGGCTACGGGAGAGCGGACGACATGACCGACGATATCGACGACATCGATCGGGCCATCCTCCACGCCCTCCAAGAGGACGCTCGTCACACGTCCTCCGGGGAGATCGCCGAGCGCACTGGGACGTCGGGAAGCACGGTACGCAAACGCATCAAACGTCTCGAATCAAAGGGCATCATCAAGGGATACGAGGCGGACGTCGATTACGAACAGTCGGGCTACCCCCTTCGCATGCTCCTGTTCTGTACGGCCTCGATCCCCGAGCGAGGCGACATGGTCGAGGACATTCTGTCGATCGACGGAGTCGTATCGGTTCAGGAACTCGTCACGGGCGAGCAGAATCTACTCGTCACCGTGGTCGGCGAGACCGACAGCGACATCACCCCCGTCGCGCAGCAATTGCTCGACCGGGGATTGACGATTGCCGACGAAGTACTCGTGCGGAGTCACGAGTCGACGCCGTTTGGCGATTTCGAGCCCGACGTTTAGTCATACGACATCACTTCGCCTCATGGCCCTTCTCGTCAGGGTGTGTGGACGGCTGCCTTCACGACATGCGTCGCGAGTGAGGCCTCTTCATCGCGCTCCACGCATCTTCAGCGCTCCCGCAGGGCGATCGCATAAGGAATGCCCCACTGCGAGCGTGAGCCGGCTGGAAGCCGGCGCTCCGAAGCCGGGCCTTCCGGATCGACTCGATATCGGTTCGGAGCGCCTCGAGACGTCCTCGACGTGAGCATCCCTGCGTGAGCCGGCTAGAAGCCCACTTCCGGAGGACGTACAGGGGCGCTCCGAAGGCCGGGCCCTCCGGATCGACTCGATATCGGTTCGGAGCGCCAGCATCCCTGCTGGCACGTGGCTTCAGCAACTCCCTGGCGGGAGGATGGAGGTGGCATGACAAGGAACGAATCGTGAACGTGTGGCTTATACCTCTAATGCGATCGCCCCGAGCGCTCCCGCCGAGGGATTGCATCCACGTTGGTGGCCCCCCATCTCTCCCCATCTCGACCCGACGGGCTCTCCCGTGCTCCCCACCAGCGAGAGATACTCGCCACGGATCCTCAACTCGAACGATCCATGCGTTTGACATACGGAGTCGTCGTATGTTGAACGCGTACGCTCTCCCTTCCCTGCCCCCGACGGTAGGCACTCTGCCCGCCTTACCCTAAAATTAAACTTTTTGTTCGATATATCCGTCCAAAATTACAATTCGTTCAAAAAAATTAGTTTGACAACCGTTACGTTCGATATTACAGGTCTCCATTCGGGTATCGAGCATCACCCATACGGCGATTCGAACCCCGACTTCCACGAGGAGACCTCCCATCATGTCGACGCAAGACGCCTCGATGACGGTGGGCGAGATCCCAGTCCCCCCGGATGATTCGGCGTCGTCCCTGCCATCCGTCCTCACGACTCTCGTCTGGCTGGGCTGGTTTGTCTGCCTCAGCCTACTCACCCTCCACATCGGATTCGAGCGAACCTGGGCGTGGGCGGGCATCGTCATGCTCGACGGATTGACCCTCGTCATGTGGACGACGGCCACTTTTTTCAGTGGCATCGTGCACAGTTATTCGTGTCGCTACATGATGGGCGACCGTCATATCGATGCGTTTTTCGGGCGCATCTTCGTGTTCACGGTGGCCATCATGGTGCTGGTGGCGGCCGATCACGTCGCGCTGTTTGCCGCCGCCTGGGCCGCCATGGGGTGGCTGATGGCCGGCCTGATCGGACATGTCCGAGAGTGGGAGCAAGCCCGTCGGTCGGCCTCGATGGCGAGACGCTATTTCGGGGCCAGCAGTCTCCTGGTGGCGATCGCCGTCGCCGTCCTCGCCTGGACGACGGGGACCTCGGCGATTTCTGAGATCGGTGCCAATGTCGCCGCCATCTCCGCGACCCCTCGAGCCATCGCCATCGGGGCTCTCGTGTTGGCCGCCATGATCCAGTCGGCGCTCGTCCCCTTTCACACCTGGTTGCTCTCCTCGATGACGGCACCGACGCCGGCCTCGGCTCTGATGCATGCCGGATTCGTCAACGCCGGGGGGATCTTGTTGCTCCGTTTTGCACGCGTCGTCTCGATCGATCCCGTGAGCATGGGGCTCATCGTCGCGATCGGGGCCGTCAGCGCGCTGCTCGGCAAACTCCTGAAGTCGGTTCGAGCAGACGTCAAACGTCAGCTCGGCTGTTCGACGATCGGGCAGATGGGCTTCATGCTCATGCAGGCGGGACTTGGCTTCTTCGCCGCTGCCATCGCGCACCTCATCTTGCACGGATGCTACAAGGCGTATCTGTTCCTTTCGTCCGGGGAACAGGTCGAACATGCCAACCCTCGACCCTCGAAGCGCGAACACTCGATGGGCATGCTCGGGTGGTTGACGAGCCTCGTCGCGGCCGTCGCCGGGGGCGCCATCTTCGTGTTCCTAACTGGCAAGGGCACCCAAGACAGTGGACTGTTGCTGACCCTTCTGGTCGTGCTGACGACGTTTCACGCCGCTCGAAGCGGAGTTCGCTACACGTCCGTCTCGGGCGCCATCCGTTATCTCGTCGTTCCGCTGGTCTTTCTCCCGACGATTGCCATCTACGCCAGCATGTATGTTGGCATCTCGGGGATTCTCTCGAGCAGTCTTCCCGTCGTCACGGAACCGGCGGAGCTGACCCTCTTTCATGCCATCGTCGGCGGACTCTTCGTGCTGGCTTACCTCGCCATCGAGACGGAGATCTATCAAAAGAGCGAACGTCTCTACGTCGAACTTCTGAACGCCACTCGTCCCCCATCCGATACCGTACTCACCTCGAAGGAGGCCTACCGTGAGTATTGAATCGTCGACCGTCCGCGAGCACGTCGAGCGAGCCTCCGAATGCATCGGGGCCGTCTGGCCGCTGCACTCGTTCGTGACGGCCAATCCTCTCTCGGGCTTCGAAGATCAGCCCTTCGACGAGGCCGTCCAACGTGCGAATCGGCTCTTCGGAGGACGAGGATACCCGGACGCCGAGACGTTCCGACGGGCCTGGCGCGAGGATCGCATCGATGCGGACGTGCTGGGACGCCTGCTGAACCGGCACGGATACGACGACGATCCGGAGTCGCTGCTCGATCGCATGGCCACACAGACGATGGCCTCCGCCGAACCGCCCGATCCTGACTCGGCCGAATCCCGCCTCGACTGTATCTTCACCAAGTGGCTGACGGCCTTCCTCGACGAGGGACGGGCCGAATGGCCGATGCCGAATCGCGACGAGGGATTCTACGCCGCCTTTCGGGCGGTCGCCCGATACGATCGGGACCTCCCCGATCGACAGGCCATCGCCCAGGGGCCCGAAGACACCGTCCGGGCGATCGCCGACGTGCTCGCCGAGCATCCCGAACACCGTTGGGAGGCCATCTGCCGCAAACACCTCGCCGCTCTGCCCGGCTGGGCGGGCTTCGTCAAACGCCGGGCCGCCTCCGACGGCTCGTGGCAGGAGGCTCGTCCGATCACGATGGTCGACTATCTGGCGGTGCGCCTGACGCTGGCCGACGTGATGGACGTGCCCGTCGCGCCCCCCGACGATACCCCGTCGTTCGGAGAGGGCGAGCAAGACGACGCCCCGTCGCTTCCGGCCCTGTGGCTTCGAGCCTGGGAGAGGACCTATCGCGACCGCCTCCTCGACCCCATCGAGGAGGCGAGTGCCTCGCTCGATCGAAAAGAGTCGTCTCCGGAGCGTCCGGCAGCTCAGCTCGTCTTCTGTATCGATACGCGCTCCGAAATCATCCGCCGTCACATCGAGGCGACGGGTCCCTACGAGACACACGGCTACGCCGGATTCTTCGGCGTCCCGATGCGCTATCAAGGGCACGACTCCGACGTGACGGTCGATGCCTGTCCGCCGATCCTCGACCCGCAACACCGGATCGACGAACGGCCTGTCGAGACACACGACTCGACACGAGAGACCTACGAGGATTGGCAGGATCTATGGCAGGCGGGACAAACCCTCGTCAAATCACTGAAATCGAACGCCGCCACCGCCTTCAACTTCGTCGAGACCGCCGGCAGCGGGTATGGCGTGGCGCTGGCGACACGCACGCTCCTCCCCTCGTCGGTGTACGACGTCCTGAAAACGGCCGACGAGACCGTTCCCGACGAGTCGACATTTTGCGACCCGGAGCTCGAACACGAGCCCGAGCCTGCGGAAGCCGAGTTGAGCCGGGGACTGAGCCTCGAGGAACGCGTCGGATACGCCGCCGATGCCTTCGAGCTGATGGGATGGGAGACCTTCGGCCGCCTCGTCGTCTTCGTCGGGCACGCCAGTCAGACCGCCAACAACCCGTTCGACTCGAGCCTCGACTGCGGGGCGTGTGCGGGCAATCCCGGCGGACCCAGCGCCCGCGTGCTAGCCTCGATCTGCAACGATCCCGACGTCCAGCAAAAGCTCCGTGAGCGAGGCATCGACATCCCGGAGGATACCGTCTTCGTAGCGGGCGAGCACAACACCACGACCGACGCGATCACGCTCTACGACGAGGGCGTCCCCGAGAGCCACAGTGACGATCTCGAACGACTCCGTTCGGATCTGGAGCGAGCTCGCCAGGGAGCGACCGACGAGCGCACGTCCTCGATGCGGGTCGACGTCGACGATGGCGTCCGCGAGACCGAGCGCCGCGCCGCCGACTGGGCCGAGACGCGGCCAGAATGGGGGCTGGCGGGCAACGCCTCGTTCGTGATCGGCCCCCGTCCGCTGACCTCGGAGACGAATCTCGACGGCCGCGCCTTTTTGCACTCCTACAACTGGGAGACCGACACGACGGGCGAGGCGCTCGAAGCGATCATGGCCGGCCCGATGGTCGTCACCCAATGGATCAACATGCAGTACTATTTCGCCACCGTTGACAACGCCGTCTATGGAAGTGGCTCGAAAATCACCCACAACCCCGTCGGCAACATCGGTGTCTTTCAGGGCAACGGCGGCGATCTGATGACGGGCCTGCCCCTCCAGTCGCTGATGTCGGCCGACGACCAGCCCTACCACCAGTCGATTCGACTCTCGACGGTCATCCATGCCCCCGTCGCCCGGGTACACGACATCCTCGACGACCACGACGAGCTGGTCCAACTGCTCGATCACGGATGGCTCGCCCTCGACGTCGTCGACCCCGAGCGCGGACACGAGTCGTTTCACTACGAGGGTTCGATGAGGTGGTCGCCCCCGATCCACGAGGGCGAATCGCTCGAACAGGCACCAGCAGCCGGCGAATAATAAAGACCCGAGCCGTACTCCCCCGTCACGTCGCTCCGTCGTCCCAGCCCGTCAGCCGGTGGACCCGATGGTCCATGTCCAGGGGGAGCGCGTCGACGAGCGGCGCACGCTCGGTGCATTCATCCAGGTTGACCAGATAGATCGCACCCGGTTCGTCGCCGTACTGTTCGTGGAGATCGTAGACGAGCCCGATCAGCGGAATGTCCGAGGGAATGTCGTCGCTCTGGGCGAGGTGGTCGATCTGTCGATCCACGTTGTGCTCGACCAGATGCGAGATGGCTCGGTCGCGCGCCTCCGGGAGCTCGTCGACACGGTCGGCGAGGCTGGGATAGAGCAGATGTTCGACGATGTCCCGCACGCCCTCGGGTTGATCCTCGATGCCACCCGCTCGGACGTGATTGTAGACGGCCGTGATGGCCCCGCATCCCGTATGCCCCATGACGACGAGCCCGTCTGGCGACTGGTTGGCGGGAATGTACGAGACGTCTCCAGAGATGTGTGAGTTGCCCTCGGCATCGAAGTCGACGACCTTGTTGCCGATCTTGCCGACCGTGAAATTGAGTCCGGGGTCGGTGTGCTCGAACGTCGCCTCGTTGGAGACGCGCGAGTCCGAACAGCACACGGTGACGTATGCCGGACTCTGTCCCTGCTGGAGATCGTCGATCTGCCCCTTGCGGCGACGAGCCATCGTCTCGACGTGATGTCGATTGCCCTCGAACAGGAGACGAAGTGCCTTCATGATGATCCTCGCATGCGTATGGCACGGAAACAGTCGCATTGCATGAGCTCGACATTCCTCGTCCCCCGTCGAGCGGCGACCGGCGCTATCTATGAGGTTTGCGACCTCGTGCTCAAGGGAAGAGGGTGGCCTGTAGTTGCGAGAGTGGGTCCATTTGACGGAGGTTGCCCCTCGAAGGTGTTGCCCATACCTCCCATGCGATCGCGTGGACCCACCGTATCGAGCCATTTTCAACGCCCCCGAAGTATGCCATAACGCGAGTCGAGTCATGCGACGTGTGATACGCTCAAGGGAGAGCCATGAAGAGCCTCGACGAGATCGGAGGACCCGACGACGAGGAACGGGAGCTGGCCGAGTCCGTCTCCCAGGCCCTCGATGCGTGCGACCGACTCGGCATCGTGCCCTTCGTCGACAAGGAGACCGACGAGCGCGTGATGTTTCTGGTGGCTGTACGGGAGGACGACGAGGAGGGCGACGAGCTATCGGTCCATCCCATCGGCCCGCTCTACGATGTCGACGAGACCCGAGAACGCTTCGAGATGCCCGAGAATTTCTCGATTTGAACATGGATGGAGACGGTGCCCATCTCGTACGTACTCGTCGGCCTCGCCCTCCTGGCCTCGGGGTGGCTCCTCTATGTGATGACTTTTGCCCACCGCAGGCGGTCTCGTCTCCGGGCCTTCGCCGACGAGCACGGCGGCACCTACGAACTCGGGGCCTCGTCGCTCCTTCGAGACCGATGGCAGGCGAGTCAACTGGCCGGAGACGGCATGATCGGGGCGACGGTCCGCCTGGACTGGCAAGACCGAGAGGTCATCCTGTTCGATGTCCATCCCGATCCCACGGGACCGGCTCGACGCACATGCCTCTGGATGGGCTGGGACGAGCATCACGACAACGCCTCCCCGAGCCTCGACACCGCCGACCTGCAACATTCGCCGTCGCCTCCGACGACCCTCGAGGCATGGCAGATCGAGCTCGAT
>JAQCND010000524.1 GCA_028274765.1 Bradymonadaceae bacterium | reverse complement strand
CGTAGACGATCGTCTCAGCAAACGACCCGAGAGAGTCATGGCTCGTATCTATCTGGACGCGCGAACGATCACGGAGACGCCTTCGGGCGTGGGACGTTACGCTCGGTCGCTCATTCCGAAGCTCGTATCGGTCGCGCCCGAACACGACTGGGTCGTCGTGCGCCACGCCTCCAATCGCGACGCCCTGGCGGTCGACGACGGAGCGATCGAGGAAGCCTTTGTCGATCAGTCGATCAGCGAGCTCCCCAACGCGGTGTTTGGCCGCCGCACGTTGCGCCGCATCTTCGAGCGCCACGGCTCGCCCGACCTCTACCACAGTCTCTTTCACATCACGCCCTCTGGCATCGTCGAGGACTGCCCGACGGTGACGACGCTCCACGATCTCATCTGGCTCGACCACCCTCACATCGCCGCCTCGGGCTGGCTCGACGCCAAACTGCTCCAGGCTTTCGGACGCTGGGCGATTCCCCGGTCGCTTCGAGCGGCCGATCACGTTGTCTGCGTCTCCGAACCGACCGCCGAACGAGCCGAGCCCTGGTTGCAGTCGACCCCGCACACGACGATCCCGCACGGTGTCGACGAGGCGTTTTTCGACGCGTCGCTGCCCCCTGAAGACGTCGTCCCCGGCTGGGGATCGGGAGCGCCACCGTACGTCCTCGCCGTCGGCAACGACAAATCCTACAAGAATCTCAGCCGGATCGTAGCGGCCTTTCGGCTCGCGCTCCGCGATCTCGGCGATGCTCGTCTCGTGTTGATCGGTTCGTGTGACGGGCTGAAACCCCGAATCGAGGCGCTCGATCTCGAGGATCACGTTGTCATGCCCGGATTTGTCGAGGACGAGGCGCTTCAATCACTGTTCGAGCACGCCCGCCTCTTTATCTTTCCGTCGCTCGTCGAGGGATTCGGACTGCCGATTCTGGAGGCGATGGCGTCGGGGACGCCGACGCTCGTCTCGGATCGGGAGCCGATGAAGACGGTGGCCGGAGACGCCTCGCGCCTCGTCACGCCGTGGGACACCGAAGCGTGGACCGAGGCGCTGCGAGACGTGTTTACGGATGACGACGTGCGCCAGACGTTGAGCGAAGCGGGACGCCGGTGGGCGGCTCAATTCGATTGGCGAGAGACCGCAGAGAGGACGTACGAGGTGTACGAGTCCGTGATGGCCCGACCGAGCTGAGCGACGATTCGAGCCGACGACGTTCAGCGGCCCGAGTCGATCGTCACGTCCGTCGAAAGAGCCAGTTGACGTACGGCGACGACAAGATGGGATACTGTGAGACGATCTGCTCCATCAGAGGGGTGAGCGCGACGCCGAGACGATCGACGTCGAATGGCAGAAACGTCTCGAGTCCGCGCGTGGTAATGATCGTGGCGTCGCTCTTCTCGTAGACGCACTCGTATCCCCGGCGTTCGAAGAGCTGGCGATAGTCCGATCGGGCGCGTCGGGGAGTCGGACGTCCGCTCGACGACAGTGGATTGTCGTCGGCATCGGGCCGAGTGGCCCGCTCTCGAATATGGACGACGTCGTCCTGTTGCTGGGCGTCCTCGACGCGTTCGACGAGAGCGCCGAGCGAGGTGTCGTCGAGCCCTTCGAGACAGCCCTCGAACGTGACCAGTCCTGCATCGGCGAAGTCGTCGTACTCGCCGATATCGGCCACGTGATATTCGATGTCTTCGATGCGCCGGAGCGCGGCAGTACGTCGACAGGCGTCGGCGATGAGATCGGGATCGCTGTCGACGCCGACAGCGCATTCCGTCCACTCGATATACGATTCGATCCATCGACCCCGACCACATCCGAGGTCGACGATACGTCCGAAGGGTTGGCGCGAGCGAGTGGCGTCCTTGAGATGCTCGAGGACGCTTGCTCGCAGAACGTCTCGAGCGTACTGGCGCGCCTCGTTGGGGGATGACACCGCGGTATTCGACGTGGGAGGAGAGGACCAATTGCGTTCCGAGCGCTCGCTCCAATCGTCACTCAACTTCGACATACGAACTCCCGTTTGGGCTCGACTGGTTTGGCGGAATGGCTCGACGCATTCGCTAACTAATCGAACCGAATCCCCCTGTAAACCGCTCTCCCTCGCCGTCGAAGACCGGCTGCTCACTTCGTCCCCCAGAAGTGGACGGATCGCCGGCTCATATCCGCGATGGTTCCATCCTGATGCGATTGCCCTCCGCGCCGTCGAAGACTGGCGTCACGATCTCGATGAGGCACGGGGCTCCATTCGGTTGGGGGGGCGATGAGCTCGAGCTCGCGAGGTCGGTGTCTCGGGCGATACCCGTGCCGCTTCCTCGAAGGCGATGCATACGGGCCTCATTCCCCCAGACGCACGGGTTCGGCGTTGACCTCCACCGAAAAGAGGGGATATGGCGTCTGCCGTCGGTCGTCGCCCCCCTGGAAGTTGGGCTGGCGATGGAGCTGGTTGGCCGTCAGATAGAGTCGCCCGTCGACCAGGGCGAGCGTATCGGGCCAGAGCGCCTGGGGGTGGTGAACGATCGTCTCCATGCTGCCGTCGGGCGACCAGCGGACGATGCCGTTGTCCTCGTAGTTGGTCAGATAGAGTCGACCGCTGGCGTCCGCCTCGAGCCCGTCGGAGGCAAACCCGAGATCGCCGTGATCCTCGAGGGTCTTGGCGACCGCCTCGTCGGAGCGATCGCGATCCGAGAGGACGTCGAGCGACACGCTGTAGAGATGGCGACCGCTCAACACTCGGAAGTAGAGCCGATCGCCCTCGGCATCCAACGCAATGCCGTCGGAGCCTACTGTCATATGCGATGGTTCGCCGTCGCCCGGACGCTCCATCAGCGGCTTGCCCTCGACGATGGGCGTGAAGTCCTCTTCGGCTCGAACGGCCTCGTGTTGATGGAGCCGCCGCCAGCTCTCCCCGGAGGCCAGATCGACGACGATGAGCCCATTCTGGCCGGCGCCCGACGAATCGGTGATGTAGGCCATCCCCTCGTCGCCGCGCGTCAGGTCGAATCGCACGTCGTTGAGATAGGTCCGCTCGAGCGCCACGTCGTCGGGAAAGACAATCGTCTCGACGACCTCGTCGGTCTCGAGATCGACGGCGACGAGCTTGGCGCCCGCCTCGATGCGGGGCTCGAATCGGGGACGTCCGGTGTCGAGGATCCAGAGACGCCCGGCGGGCCCGACGCGCACGCTCTGAACCGACAGTAGATGCGAGGTGGGTTCATCCGAATCGAGCTCGTTCATCGCGGCATTCGGATAAGGGACTTTTTCGCCCCCTTCGATTTCGACGACCGTCGCCCCGGGCTCGTCGCCCCACCGAGGAAAGTTGACGAACATGCGTCCCTCGGGGCTGACGGTCACGCCCGTCGGCATGGCCTCGGCGAAGGTCTTCGAGACTCGCAAACCGTCGGTGTACTGGTCGTGGCTCAGATCCGGATCGGCGTGGCGGATCGTACGAACCGAGTCATCAACGCCTTTTTCGGGAGATGGTGCGCGATGCGGCGCCTCGTCCGAGCCGGAGGGGGGCGACGGGGCCGATGACGGGGCCGTCGAGGACGAGCGCTCGGCATCGGGGGTCTCACAGCCTCCGAACACGACCCACGAGCAGAGGGCGAGCAACGCCATCGAACGACGGCGGAGTGAGGCGAGTGGCATCGACATGGGAACCTTCCGGATCGAGTCATCACCGATCGAATCGTCGTCCCCCCCATACCAACCCTGCGAACACAAACAACCACGATAACGGGGGAAAACCGGATGGAGCGGTCGAACGACACGAACATCCCCGTCGCGTCTGTTCCGAGGCGGAGGCACCCTCCGTTTCGTTCCAGTGGACGTCACTGCTCGATCCATCGCTCGAGATGCCCGTGTCTGAGCTCGATCC
>JAQCND010000521.1 GCA_028274765.1 Bradymonadaceae bacterium | reverse complement strand
CCGACGTCTTCGAGGCGGCGCTCCACCACTGCAGCGGGCAAGAGTGAGTCGGTCATCGCACTCGCCTCTCGGCTCCGTGATTGAGCGACATGTGCCTGCACGAGAGGAGCGTCAGCCCTCGTTACTCTCCCGGTCGTCTCCCATCGAGCGATCGCATCGTTCCGCCTCACTGGTCGTTGAGGCTCCAGTCGTATTCGTGGAATTCGATCTCGACGTCCTCACGGTCGAGCGCTTCTTCGAGATCACCACCGACATACTGGGCGAGGTAGGCACGAACCGATCCGGCGGCCTGCTCGAAGTCGTCGGCGAACCAGTCGAGGAGTCGACTCGTGATCACTCGGTCTTCGCCTTTGAGTTCAGTGACCTCCGGAACGAACGATCGAGTGGCGGATGCGAGGGTCGCATCGAGCGTCTCTCCGTCCAGAGGCTGCTGGCGAAGTGGGGGGCACGAATGGGCGGCGCAGACGAGAACGAAGTGGATGCGAGGCTCCTCGAATTCCTCGCGGACGAGTCCGTGTTCGAGGTGATCGAGCGTCATGGTTGCGCCGGCCACTTGGTGCTCCTTTTTTTTGAAGAACCCATCGATCGCTTTCGGTCCCTCGATGGGATATGCCTCGAGAATCGCGTCGATGACGAGGGCGTTGTAGGCATTGAGATAGAAAGCCAGCTTGGCATCGTCGCGTTGACCCTCGAGGTCGGCTTCGGCGACGTCCTCGAGGTAGGCATCCAGTTGTTGTTGGGCTTCCTCGCTCTCTTTCAGGCCCGCGTAATCGACGTCACCCGCCTCATCGACATACGTCTCGAGGAGGTCACCGTACGCCGAGGTGTCGACGCCTTCGATGGCCGAGGCAGGAGAGGGGAGCAGGGAGAGTGCGAACAGACAAACCGACGCGAGCAGGGTACGATGCATGAGATAATACCTCGATCAAACTCAAACGTGACACGAAGGGCGAAGGGGCAATGCACGCCGACATGCGATGAGCCCCGAGAAGGGGCGGACGATGGCTGCCGTCGTTCGAGTTCGACGGCGGGCTGTTCGTCTCCCGGCTGTCTCGTCGATGTGTTCCCGATCGTGAAACCGGGAGGGAGATCGTCCTTGCACACACGACACGTCGCGGCTTTCGCTCCGTCTGGAGACGACTCGTTGTACATGATGCCAGTCTCGACCGGACAATTCGAATATGTCCGGCTTCGAGTCTCTCAAGATCCAGGAGACGCTCCGGGGTCGGTCGTGATTCATGGCAAAACAAAACCCCCACAGCCAGACGACTGCGGGGGGGGAGACCAGAGCGGAGGCATCGGAGGCAGTGGCCCCGACGTCTCCGTCGTGTCTCAGTCGTCAGACGTTGTCGACGGGGAACTCGTAGTCACGGGCCTTCTCGAAGTTGTGCGCGACATTCTCCCAGTCGACGATGTTCCAGAAATTCTCGACGTACTCGCCGCGGCGGTTCTGGTACTTGAGGTAGTAGGCGTGTTCCCAGACGTCGATCACGAGAATCGGGATGGCGGTCCCGAACAACTGTTTCTGGTGATTTTCGACGCCGAGCGTCAGCAGGTGATTGCCGCCGGGCTCCCAGACGAGCATGCCCCAGCCGCTGCCTTCGACGCTCGAGGCTGCCGCCGTGAACTGGTCTTTAAAGTTCTCGAAGCTTCCGAAGTCGTGCTCGAGACGATCGAGCAAATCTCCGGAGGGATCTTCGAACTCTTCGGCCGGCGTCAGGTTGTTCCAGAAGATCGAGTGATTGAAGTGACCGGCACCGTGAAAGGCCACCAGGCGCTCGAGGCTGCGAATATCGTCGTAGTTGCCGCTCTCACGAGCCTCGGCGAGCTCCTCTTCGGCCGAATTCAGGCCATCGACGTAGCCCTGGTGGTGCTTGTCGTGGTGCAGACGCATCGTCTGCTCGTCGATGTAGGGTTCCAGGGCGTCGTACGAGTAGGGGAGTTCGGGGAGCGTATGTTCGCCGACGTGATGAGACATGATATCCTCCTGTCCAATCAATGAAGTATCGCAAACCCAGCGTGTAGGCCACGCTGTTGAGAAAACGGCGGTCCTCGTAGAATTGAGGAAGATCTTTCGAGATACGCTGCAACTGTCACCGCCGGAAATTGCAGTGTCAAGTTAAACGTCATGAGGGTCCCGTCAAGGTGGGCGTCGCGGCCAAGTTCTCGATCACGGATGCATGGCACGGGGGGGTGAAGGGCACCAGTGCTTTCTCGAGGACGCGCCCCCGACTGATGGGAGTTGATCGCGAGGTGGGCTTGTTATACGCAACAGCGTCGGCGCGGCCTTGAATCGTTGATCGATTCGGGTGTTGCGTCATGATTACAGGACACACGCATCCACATCCATCGACGGAGTCGAGCTCGAGACAGGGACTATGTCGCAAGAAGACGAGAAGGCGAACACGGAGTCATCGAACAAAGACGAGCCTCAAACCTCCGATCAGGAGTCCAACGACGAACCGGACGTCGCCCGTCGTGGTCAATCGACGGGACGCGCGACGACCCGAGACGAGGAGAGCGACGAATCCGGGGGCTTAAATCAGTACGAATCCAAGCGCAAAGCCGGCGAAAGCGTCCGCGTCGCGACGGCCAAGGATGCGCCCGCGGACGAGTCTACCTCCGAAGGCGAATCGGCCGACGGAGACGACGAGACGTCAGGCCCGCGGCGACGGGTCGAGGTCACGGATAGTGACACCGACGGCGAGGACGAACCGAGCGAAGAGACCGATTCGAAGTCGGCCGAATCGTCGGACGACTCGGCGCCGGAGACGAGCGCCGACTCGGAGGGCGAATCGGACGCTGACGACGAACCGGAAACGGAGGCGGCGTCGGGGTCCGAACCGGATACGGCCCACATCGATCCCGACGAGATGGAGCTCGACGACGAGGAGACGGGCGAGCCCGACCTCGACGTCGACATGGACGACTTCGTGGACGACGACGAGGAGATGGAGGACGCGACTACGGAGGACTTTGCCGAACTCTACCAGCAGCAAGACGGCGACGTCCCGGAGCAGCGCGACTACGAGACCGGCGAGCGGCTCGAGGGGACCGTCCTCTCGATCACCGACGAACACATCTTCGTCGAACTCGATCCACAGACCAACGGCATCGCCAAGCGCCGCGACTTCGAGGACGACGAGGGCGAACTCCAGCTCGCCGAAGGTGACACCCAAGAGTTTTATATCGTCGACGTCTGGGAAGATGAAAACGAAGTCTATCTCGGCCGCGAGCTGAAGGGCCAGCAGGGAAGCGTCGACGCCATCGAAGATGCCTACGAAAACGGCGTGCCCGTCGAGGGCAAGGTCGTCGACACCAACAAGGGAGGCTTCGAGATCGAGGTCCACGGCGTCGACGCCTTCTGCCCGATCAGCGAGATCGAGATGGGCTTTACGGAGGAGAAAGACCTCCACATCGGGGCCAACTATCGATTCAAGGTGAGCGAATTCGAAGAGGGCGGCGAGACCATCGTGCTCAGCCGTGCGGCCCTGCAGCGCGAAGAGCGCGAGAAGCAGGCCGAGGAGACGCTCGACAATCTCGAAGCGGGTAACGTCGTCGAGGGCGTCGTCACCCGGACGACCGGCTTCGGCGCCTTTGTCGATCTCGGCGGAGTCGAGGGACTCGTCCACGTCTCCGAGCTGAGCCACCGCCAGTTCGATCACCCGGACGACGTCGTCGAGAGCGGCGAGTCGGTCGAGGTCGAAGTCGAAGAGATCGAGATGCCGGACGACGACGAGGACGATCCGCGCATCAGCCTCAGTCGCAAGGCGACCGAAACCAATCCCTGGGAAGAAGTCAACGAGAAGTTCGCCGTCGGCGAAAACGTCGAGGGCACCGTGGCCCGAAACGCTCCCTTCGGCTCGTTCGTCGAGATCGCCCCCGGCGTCGAGGGACTCGTCCACGTCTCGGAGATGAGCTGGACCGAACACGTCCGCACACCGGACGAAGTCGTCGAGCCCGGCGACAAAGTCACCGTCCAGGTCCAAGACATCGACATCCCTCGCCAGCGCATCAGCCTGAGCATCAAGGCGGCCGAGGGCGACCCCTGGGACAACGTCGAAGAGCGCTACGCCGAGGACATGGAGACCCAGGGAAGCGTCGAAAACATCGAGGACTTCGGCGTCTTCGTGAAACTCCCGTCGGGGATCACGGCGCTTCTGCCCCGCAGCGAGATGAACCTCGAGAGCGGCTCGACGCCCCACAGTCGCTTCGACGTCGAGGATACGGTGACGGCTCGCGTGCTCGACATCGACCCCGAAGAGCGCGAGATGGCGCTGACGATGCGTGAGGAAGACGAGCGCGGCGGCGCCGATGAGTCGCAGACCGACGATTCGGAGACGCCGAGCGAAGCGTCCGTCTCGACGGGCAACGACGAAGGCAGCGGCTTCGGGACGCTCGGCGACATGATCGGCGATCAGCTCCAGGACCGCGACGAATGATAGCATCCCGATCGGGAGGGATGGCTCCCTCCCGATCACGTGTTCCCCATCCAATCTCGCCATCGGTCATCCGACCGACATGTTTGTCATCGTGTCCCGAGCGGTGACGCAACGCCCCCAATGCCTTCTATAGCCTTTGCGTCTCTCTCCACTCTTCCTTTCATCGGGGGGATGGTGACGCTCTTTCCGTCACTCCGACCGATCGACAGGCACGCCACGTGAACAGTGGGCCACTCGGGCCGTGTGGGGACGAGCCAGTGCGTCGACGAGGTCGAAACATCGGCCCTCTCCGTTTCCCCGATTACCATCGCGACGTCTGTCCGCCCACCTGCCCACCGCCTCGATGAGAGAGCAGCTCACCGACACATGCCCTCGAGCCGACTCCGGCTCTGATGACATTCCAGACACGTCCGGGGATTGGCTTTCAACAATCGCCCGCAGTTGAGTTGAAACTCCGGCGGATGGGGATTGACTCCCTGATGGCAGGAGACGCAGTCCTGTTCGGTGTGGCAGCTCGCGCAGTCGGTGATCCGGCGCCTCGCCATGACGGCGTGATTGTTCGAGCCCTCCGACTGGACCCAGCCGGGCGGGTGGTAGTTGCCGGATCTCGGGGGGGGGTCTCGCGAACCGGGCGTGACCTCGGCCCGAGCATGGCACTGTGTGCAAAAGGTCTCGATCGTGTGACAGTCGGTACAGTCGTCGCGACGAGTGCGCGCATCGGAGGCATGCAATACGTCGTAGTTGGGCGGATGGACGCTGTTCGAACTCGCGACCGTCCCGTCGTGACAGTCGTTGCAGTCCTGTTCGGTATGACACTCCTCGCATGTACTCGACCGGACACGAGCGGCAACACCGTGGCGCTGGAGCCAGTCGTCATCGTGGTCGGGGGGCGCCATCGCCGACGAGTCATCGGGTTCGGTCGCCTCGTCCCAGAGCTCGCCCGTCCCACCGAATGTGAACATGTCGGGGGGATTCGCCGCATCGCCGTCCGCCCGACCTTCCGGGCGCTCGCTTCCCGGGTGGCAGGTCGAACACGTCCCGGAGGGAGCCTTCTCGGCGCCGGATCGGTGACAGTCCAGGCATGACTCCATCGAGGGCATCTCGGGCGCACCCTCTGCCCCTCGGGCGTGACAGCGACGACACGCGGCTCCCCGCTCGTCGGAGGTCGAGCCGTCGAGATGTTCGAGGTGCTGTCGATGGTCGAAACGGAGACGAGGGGCGGGGGGCTCGGGTACCATCGGAGCCGGTCGTACGGACTTCCAGTCCTCGGGCGTCCGAATCGGTCCCTCGACCTCGATGTCGTAGCCAGTGTGACATCCGCTACAGCGCTCGAGCGTCGGCTCGTGCTCCTGTCGATGGCAGTCGGCACAGATCTCCATGTCGGGGCGGAGATCGTCGCTGCTCGAGGGACTCGTCCGGGCATCGCCGTGGCAGGTGGCACACGCCGTATCGGCATGGGTAGCGTGGGAGAAGCGGATGGAGTTGCGATCGGCGGGGTAGGGCGGAGGCACGTCGCGATCGGCGCGACTGGCGTGGTTTGGAGAACGCGTGTCGGGGGACGATTGGTTCGAATCGTTCGAGGCGTCAGGATCGGAGGACTCTCCACTCGCCGAGGAAAGGGTTCCGACGAAGAGTGCGGCCCCGACCAGCGAGGCGACGAGGGCTCGTCGGTCGCGACGATGATCTGGAAGCACATGCATCATACGCATCACGGCCCTATCGCCAGAAGGCGAGTTCCAGAGTCCCGAAGAGATTGACGTGATCGGGCTGTACGATACCGGTGGCCCACTCGGTCGTCACGTGAAACGCCCCGAAGTCGGTGATGGGGATTTCGGCCCCCAGTAGATAATTGAGCGCATATCCCTCCCGGCGTCTCGGATCGGTCGGACGCAGCGCGAGGAAGGTCACACGTCCCGAGACAAAGAGGCGATCCCACCCCACGGGAGCGCGAAGCCGGGTGTCGATCCATCCCTGCTGGCCTCGCGAGCTTCCGGGTTCGGCTTCGGCGCTGATCGCTGAATGCCACTGCCACGTCCGGTCGAGGAGATGCACATGTGTGTCGTGGCTCAGCGAGCCCCCGAGGCGTCGGGCACTCCGATCGTTCCCCCAAAAGACGGACTCGGCGTACGGGTCGCCGTCGTAGATGCGCCCCCAACTGCTGACCTCGACGGTGCTCGACAGCGGCTCGATCCGATGTCGGTAGCTGAGGCGCGCCTCTCGATGGGGACGAGCCCCGAAGAGATTGAAGATGCTCGCACTGTCGAACCAGGGCCGTCGATGGGCGACCCCGATCGTGGTGGTTCCGGCGGGGCCGGGGAGATCCCAGGCGATGTCGAGTTCGGCGCGATCGACGCTCTGGAGAAGGGTGTGATAGGAGGTGTGAGCCATCACCGTCACGGACTCGACGGGCGCCAGAGAGGTGGCCAGTCCCAGACGTTCCGAGCCCGTTCGCGTCTCGCCATTTTTCGTTCGCCAGCGTCGACGATACCCGAAGGTGAGGCTCGAGCGCTCGGCCCACTCCACGCCGAGCGTCCCGCCGGCCAGCCAGGGCGTGCCCGGTTCGAGTTCGGCGTCGTCTCCATAGGGTCGGGGAAACCCCGGAACGTCGTAGGTGTCGGGGTCGAAGGAGGTCGTGTTCCACTGAACTTCGCGGCCTCCGTACGCACTCACGAGAGCTCGAGTCGATGCATCGAGGTGAGGGCGAGCTCGAACATGGAGCCCATCGAAGTCGCGGATGCCGAGTACGCCTCGACTCCACTGGCGTCCCGCGCGAAGCTCGAG
>JAQCND010000519.1 GCA_028274765.1 Bradymonadaceae bacterium | reverse complement strand
GCACTCGATAGCTCGTCCGGTCCGAACCCAGATACCCTCCCCCGACCAGGAGATCCTCGACACAGAGCGTCTCGCCCCGTGTCCGAGGAAAGGCCAGCGGCGCCACCTGCTCGGCGTATTCGCGCACGATGCGATTGCGGCGTTTCCGGAGCGTCTCGACCAGATAGCGAGCGTCAGCCGCATCGCGGAGCCGAGCTCGTTCAACGATGGCCTCCAGATGCTCCTCCGAGAAACGACTGACGATCCGGGCTGCCCAGGCGGCGTCGTGGCGATCCATGCGCTGATAGGCCGGGTTGGGAAAGCCCGGCTTCCACTGGCGAGGCCAGAAGTTGTCGGCCCGAAAGTACCCGAAGGCGTCGTGAGGCTTCCCCACTCGCCCCTTGTGCCAGGGACGAGGCACCAGCCCGAACGTCACGAAATCGACGACGACGTCAGCCAGATCGACGTAGTACGAGTGCGAAAACCGCCGACTCATCGAGTCGGAGAACCAGACGGCCCCGAGAGCGTCGTCGAAGTCGGTCCAGAAGTGCTGAACGTATCCGCGCGTCTCGCCCTCCTCGGTGATGAACTGACTGGCCGTGTTGAACTGCCGCACGTCGAAGTGATTGATCCAGGCAGCGAAGACGTGCGCCCCCCGCACGTCACGGCGCTCCTGATGGGGCACGACGTCGTTGGGATCGTCGCGACGCGTGCCGGCGTACTCGAACGGACCGAGGGGACGTCCCGGCAACGGTCGACTCACGGCGATCCGGAGGGCTCCATCCCGTCGTCGCGTGACCTTTTCGAGCTGCCGATGTACGTCCTCTCGAGGCATCGCGTCGGCATGCCCGTGGACGTCCTCCAGCGGAATGGTGTCACCGTCGACGGTCATCTCGGAGTCGTCGACAAAGGCGATGCGAATGCACGGCGTCTCGTAGCCGGCGGCCCAGTAGATGCGCGAGCCCACGATATCGGCCGTGGTGGCGCGACCGGGCTGGGTGCGGCGATCGGGCTGAAGGCGATATCGCTGGCCGGTCGATTCGGCGACCGCCCAAAAATCGAGCCCGTGTCCGGTGTGCTCCGCCCGCGTCACCCGGAGCGGCCCCTCGAGGTTCCACTCCCGTTCGGGGCACGGACCGCGGGCGACACGCTCGGGCGAGAGGTCGCGAACTGACAGTCGGTTGGTGTACCAGCTCGAGTTCGGCACCTCCCCGAGGGCGTTGACGTTGGCGGCCGGTTCGGGATGGGCCAGCTCGAGCGCCTGGTTGATGGGCCGAAACAGCGTATGGTCGAGCATCTCCCAGTATTTGGTCGCCTTGCGCGGCTCCGGCGCCTCGATGGGATGGCGATCGTCGTCCTCCCACACGATGTCGCCCTCGAAGGTCGGCGACGAGGTCGCACAGCTCGCCGAGAGCACGGCCGCGACGACGAGAAGCCCCATGCCCAGGGCGCGACTCCCGAGCGTCCCGCTCGTCCCGCCATCGTCGACTGGCCTCTTTATCTCCGTCGTCATGACGTCTCAAAACCCCCAGGTGGTGCCGGCGTTGATTTCGACCGAGTCGATGCCGAACTCCTCCGCCCGGAACGGCGTCGTGCCCACCCCGAACGTAAAGTTGAAAGACGTGTGGTCGGCGATGACCCCGAACGACTGGAAGCCCACGCCCAGCGTCCCCCTCAACAGACCGGGATCGAAGTCTTGAAAATGGCGACCGAAGGCGTTGCCCACCTCGGCGAGCACGACCCCGTTGAGAAACGACCAGATGGGATAGCGATAGTCGAGGGTCGCCGTCGCCGTCGACAGGCCCCGGAATTGCTCGTCGGGAAAGCCGCGCATCGTCTCGTCGCCGCCCAGCAGGGGCAACTCCGGCACGGGGATGCGCCCCTCGCCGAGTGGATGGAGCATCTCGGTGCGGAGCCGCACCCCGAGCGTATGCCCCTCGAAGCCGAAGACGTTCCAGAATCCGCTCAACTCGCCTCCGTAGGAGGCAAAGTGCAGCCGCGACGCGTTGAGCCCGATGCTCCGGGCCCAGCCCCCCATCAACTCGAGCCGCACGCCTTCGCCCTCGCCCGAGGCCTTGCGCGTATCCCAGTGGAGTTGGGTGCGGGCGCGAACGAGGGTGTAATCCTGCAGGAAGGGCGCGAGATCGTCCGACTCCAGGTTGTGTCGATCGTCCGACGTCTCGTCGATCCCGTCGGGCCCACAGAGGTCGCGCTCGACGTTCGGCGAACAGCGCAGGACGTTGTCGGTGAAGCCGACGTCCAGATGTCCGCCCCACTTTCGCTTGTCGGCCTTGGACTCCAGTCGCAGGTAGGCCCACGTCTCGTGGCTGGCGTATCGGGCCGCCGTGTCGGTCTGAACGTCGGGACCGAGTCGCCAGAAGGCGTGGTCGTCGCGAAATTGGGTCTCGAGGTTGAACGCCAGGGCGAGGTCGTGGCGGAGGAAATGCCGCTTGAGATGACTGCGCACCAGGAAGTTGCGCTTGGGAAACCCGGCGAAGTCGAAGCCCAGATCGAGCCGGTCGTCGAAGGCCCCGCGATAGACGAACGACATCCCGAGGATGTCGGCGCGATCGCTTTTGAGTTTGATGATGGGACTGAGCTCCAGCGAGGGCCCGCCGGGCTCGTAGACGTGGTCGAGGCCGAGATCGAACAGTCCTTTGCGTTCGAACAGCGAGACCCCGGCGCCCAGCGGACGTCGCACACCGTACTCGAAGACCAGATGCAGCGGAAAGAGAGCGATCCGCGGCACCCAGAGCGCAACCTCGGCGGGACTCGCCCTGTCGTCCTCGCGAGCATCGTAGTCCGGTGTCTCGCGCGACTCCTCCAGGGGCTCGCCCTCGGGTTTGAAGACGGCCGACTCGTCGACCGATTCGTACGGGGCGTGACGCCCCGCCTCTTTGACCTCGGCCGCCTCGGCCTCGTCGTCGGACTCGGCCCGGAGCACAAGGGGAGCGAGCAGACATGCCACGCATGCTGTCGAGGCCAGCCCAGCCTGTAAGAGCGGAGAGCCGCCCGAGCGGCGACTCCAGCGCGTCGGCCTATCCATTCGCAATCGAAGACGAGAGAAGACAGTATTCGAAAGTATCCAGCGTGTCGATTCGGGGAGGTATCTCGGCCTCTTCGAGACGTCGACACCCTCGATTCTGTTGCGTGACGTCTCCCGCGTCAATGGCGACGGTGACACTCGAAACTATCGGTCCTCCGACTCGGATGCCCCCCATAAATGCCGATATCTCACCCGCTCCGCCGGATGAACCGTCAGAAGTGACAGAATAACGAAAGGCTCGAACGCCCCACACCCGCGACCTCACGCCCCGATGACTCGCAAACCCCTTCGAAGAGCGAACGAGACTCGCCTCGAAAGGCGATCGGAGGTCGAGATTCGAGGAGAACGAATCGAGACAACCATTCATGATAGTGGGTATCTGGAGCGCCAGCGGCCCGCTGGCAAGCCTCGAACGAACCCAACTCGTTGGGGAGGTGAGACGCTTCTGTCCCCCACTCGACCTCGCCCACCATCCGGGTTGCCATGCGAGGCAAGCCGGCGAGGACGCCGGCGCTCCAGGGACTTCATCATCCCGCCACGCACTCGAATTCGCCCGCCACCCGGATTGCTATGCGAGGCAAGCCGGCTGGAAGCCGGCGCTCCGAGGGTCCTCGTTGCACTGCCTAGCACTCGCACTCGCCCATCATCCGGGTTGCCATGCGAGGCAAGCCGGCGAGGACGCCGGCGCTCCAGAAGGCGCCCACGAATTTACATTTCTTGACTCGTCGTCGGAGCGCCAGCATCCCTGCTGGCAAGTCGCCGAGTGACTCCTTGTCGGGAGGAGCGAGGCGACAACACGAGGAGAGCTTACTCTTCACTTGTCTTGCCTAGCACTCGCACTCGCCCATCATCCGGGTTGCCATGCGAGGCAAGCCGGCTGGAAGCCGGCGCTCCGAGGGTCCTCGTTGCACTGCCTAGCACTCGCACTCGCTCATCATCCGGATTGCCATGCGAGGCGAGCCGGCGAATATACGGAATTCGCAGACGTATAGAGGCCAAGACAACTCTTGCTCTTCGGAGGGATGCGAATCGCCCGCCATCCGGACGAGGTTGCGGGCATATGGAACGTCTCACTCCATCCCTCGAATCAAAAAACCACCATCGGCCCAATCGCTTTTCTATCCAGTCCGAGCTTCGGACCTCGCTCCGTGGACATCCTCGCAAGACATAGCGCCTCGAATATGTTAGCGATGAGCCAAGCCAACTCGGCTAATTTTCGCACCGTTGGAGACGAGTCGTCGAGCGTCTCGATGCACACGAATGCGAAAAGACGCCGTCAACTCGAGAAGTCTCACACGAGGAGCCGTACCGATGGAGATCGTCGTGATTGGGGCGGGGCAGGTGGGTCAATCCGTCGCCGAAGGCCTCGACGACGAACACGAGATCGTCGTCGTCGACCACGATCCGGATCAGCTGAGCGAGCTCCGCTATCGAGCGGACGTCATGACCTACGAGGGCGACGGGGCGGATATCGAAGTGCTCGAAGAGGCGGGGGTCGGCGAGTCGGACATGGTGATCGCCAGCACCGACGACGATCGAACCAACATCCTGGTCTGTGGCACGGCGCGTGCCCTCAACCCCGACGTCTTCAACATCGCTCGCGTCAAGGAGACGGGCTATCTCAAATCCTGGCGATACTCCCAAAAGGCGTTCAGCGTCGATCTGATGGTCGGCAGCGATTATCTAACCGCCCGAAGCATCGTGCAGACGGCGATCTACGATACGGCCCAGCTCGTCGAGCACTTCTGCGAGGGACGAGTGGAGATGGCGGAGCTGGAGATCCCGGAGGACAGCGAACTCGCCGGGACGACCGCCAAGGAGTCCGAACTCGCCAGCGGCCTTCGATACGCGGCCGTCTTCGCCAACGGCGAGATGGAGGTTGTGCGGGGAGACACAATCATCTCCGGTGGCGCCCGACTACTGGTGATCGGGCGAACCGAAGAGGTCCACGAGTTTGGTCGGACACTCTCCGGAGCGGGGGCACGTCAGCTCGAGCGCGTCTACATTCTGGGCGGGGGCAACATTGCCTATCAGACGGCCCGGGCGATGACGAATCGGGACGTCTCCCCAAAGGTCGTCGAGCCCGACCGCGATCGCGCCGAATACCTCGCCCGGAATCTGCCTGACAGTTTCGTGATGTGCGACGATCCGACCGATCCAGCGTTTCTGACCGCCGAGGGGGTTCCGCGAGCTCAGCTCGTCCTGTCGGCCTTTCAGTCGGACGATCGCAACCTCCTGACGGCGATTCAGGCCCGACAGATCGGAGCCGATCGCGCCCTCTCGGTGGTGCATGAACGCAAATACGCATCTCTGTTCGAGGGATCTGGCGTACAGGCGACCTTCAATCCGCGGCGAGAGGTCATCGAGGAGATTCTCCGGCACACGCGAGAGCGCCACCTCGAGAAAGTGACTTTCGTCGAAGATCACCAGGGCGAGGTCCTCGAGGTCGAGCTCGAGGCCGACAGCCCGCTGGTCGGTCATCCCTTGAAAGAGTCGGCCCCCGAACTCCCCGAGGCCATGGTGATCGGAGCCGTCTTGCGCCGCCACGATATTATCATTCCGGACGGCGAGACCGTGCTGAACGTCGACGACAACCTCGTCATCTTCGCCGCCTCCGGGGTCGTCGACGAGCTACTCGATCTGATCTAAAGCCCGTTTTGACACGCTTCGCGATTCAGACCGGGCCGGCCGAGACGCCAGCGTTCCGGGCAACATTCGATCGTGTGGAGAGCCGCTCTTCGAGCTGGTCTCGTTCCGCGACTCCGCCGACACGTCTCGAAGCCGACGTATCTACGACACGATCCGACGTTTCCAGACGTTCCCTCCCCTTATCTCCATTATGCATCGTCTCCGCAATATCGCCGGCTTCTTCGGCACCATCATGAAATGGTACGGGGCACTCTTCGTGGTGCCCATGCTGTTTGCCATCGGGTACGGCAATGCGCTCATGCCGTTCGTCGTGCCACTCGTGCTCTCGACGGGGCTCGGCGCGCTGCTGGAGTGGCGGTTTCCCGACTCGGAGCTGGAGCGAGCCGACGGATTTTTGCTCGTCATTCTCACGTGGATCGCCGTCTCGCTGTTCGGGGCGCTCCCCTACTACTGGACCGGCAACGGGGCATTTGCCTCCCCCATCAACGCGATCTTCGAGAGTGTCAGCGGATTTACCTGCACGGGGTCGACGGTTCTCAACGAGATCTCGCTCGATGCCCATTCTCATGCGATCATGCTGTGGCGCCAGCTCACCCAGTGGATCGGAGGCATGGGGATTCTGGTGCTGGCGGTCGCCGTGCTGCCGAGGCTCTCGGTCGGAGGAGCCCAATTCCTCGACAATGAGGTCCCCGGTCCGCGCATGGATCGCTTGACGCCCCACATGGCCGCCACGGCGCGACGTCTCTGGATTCTGTACGTCGGCGCCTCCGTCCTGCTGTTCATCATCTTTCTGGGGCTCCACTACACCGGCTGGGCGCCCGAGATGGATCCCTTCCAGTCGATCGCCCACGCTCTGACGACCATGCCCTCGGGCGGGTTTTCGCCGCAGGGACGGAGCGTCGAGGCCTTCGGGGCGCCAGCCCAGTGGGTCATCATCGTCTTCATGCTCGTCGCGGCGATGAACTTCACGCTCCTCTGGCGAGCGCTTCTGACGGGACCGAAAGCGCTGTTCGAGAACACGGAGTTCAAGACCTACATCGGGATCTATCTACTCGGAGGCGTCGTCGTCTCGCTGATGCTGTTGAGCCAGGGACAGTTCGAGACGATCGAACAGAACTTTCGGCACGGTCTCTTCCAGATGGGGACGTTCTTGACGACTACGGGATATGCCAGCACGGACTTTGCCATCTGGTCGGAGGATACGCTGTTGATCCTAGTCGCCATGATGTTCATCAGCGGGTGTGTCGGGAGTACGTCGGGAGGCTTGAAGGTCATGCGCTGGATCGTGGGGGTGAAAGTCATCTACCGGGAAGTGCTCCAGCGTATCCACCCCTCCTCGGTGCTTCCACTGCGGCTCAACGGCCGCGTTTTGAATCAGGACGTCGTGCGCGGGGCCACCGTATTGATCGTCATCTACGTGGGTCTCTTTGCCGTCTCGACCGTTCTGGTGACACTGGACACCCACATCGCCGGCGAAGAGATGCAGATCATCGAGGTCGTCACTGCGGTGACCGCCGCACTCGGCAACATCGGGCCCGGTCTCGGACAGGTGGGGCCGATGGAGAACTTCACGTTCTTCCCCGTCTTCTCGAAGTTCTGGCTCTGTCTGCTGATGATCGCCGGGCGACTGGAGATCATGACGTGTCTCGTCCTGTTCGCCCCGACGTACTGGAACGACTAAACGTGGTTTTATCGACCTGCATCGATGGGAGCCCCGAGAGCCGCCCAAGGCGGCGATAGCACCAAGCACCGGGCGTGACCCCGGAGATCGAAGTGACGGATGCGCCTCCATCCGAGCCCTGATGGGGGGGGG